>NZ_NPDL01000004.1:0-300000 GCF_002811475.1 Leptospira hartskeerlii | reverse complement strand
CACCATGATGTATACCTTCTCCAGATCCAAAGATCGTAGAAAAAGAGAACATTTAATAGGGCATGAGCCAAAGGAGACTGAGTGTAAGCGGCTAGATTGGAAATTTTAAGAAATTGTTTCCAAGAGTTTTTTAGTTCTTTCTTCTTCCAATTGGAAAGAAAGATCTCTCCTTTTGCTCCGGAAAGATTAGAAGAACGAATATAAAGAAGAAGTTTTCCTAATTCTTCCAATGTTTCAGAGTCTTCCGCAATCGGTTGTAACATTCTTAAGGATCTATTTCGATAAGATCCAAAAAACGCGGAGTGAAGAATAAAGATCCCAAATCCCCAGGTTTGTCCGAATAGAAAACTCCCTAATACCGAAAGCCAAACAAGAACCAACCAAACCGGAAATAAAACTCTAAGCGCTCCTGCAATTTTTCCAAAAGAGAATTTCCAAAAATCGTTCGGTTCTTCTTCAAATAGATTAAAGGGAAAATCTATCTTATTCTTTTCGGAACGCTCCGGCTGCAAATTGCCTATCTTAGGAATATAGGAAGGAAGTTTTTCTTCTTCTCCTTCTCTTCTCGCCGGAAAAGAAGCCTCGTACAATCTAAACTGTCTGAGTAATTTTTGGAGAACTTTTGCTTTTTTGGAAAGGGCGACGACTGCAGTTTGTCTTGCTATCACCTTTGATTCTTCGGGATTTTCTAAAAAGTATTCTAAAAACCTAGAAGTTCCTTTTTGAATGACTGTTGTATCTATCCGAGAAAAGATTCCCTTCTCTCCTAAAAAATCCAGATCTTTAGTCCAAGAAGGAAGGCCATTCTCTAATACCAGATTTTTATAATATTCTCTCTTGGACTTTGGATAATGTTTTCCATCCAATTGGATCCTGGAGATCTGAGCTGTTAGGAAATCGGACCATACATGTAATCTTCTGATCTTCTCCCTTCTCTTTTGATAGGCTGATAATAAACGATAGAAAACAGCTAAGATGGCAATCGCTGGCAAATAATATAGATCGGAAATAGTACGTAAGAGATAAACTCCTACAATCCATGTTAGAAAGAGTAAGAAGGAAAGTATTCTGAAAGTGGATAATAGGGAAAGAGCGGATTCTTCCTTTTGGATGATCCTGCCTAGGCGGGAAATTTCGGATCCAAGTCGGCGGACCCTGTTAGCGGCGTTCATACCGCTAAAGTAACGTTCTCGTAATTTTCGGTCTCTCTTTTGTATATTTCATGGTCCAAAAGACGAACCAAAGAACCTACATCTTGCATCACCCATGTGGAGACCATTTTGCCTTTCTCGCGACCCAAAAATTTGTCCACGTAGACGTAACCGAATAGATCCGTTCCGTACTCGTATACGACGAATCTCCCCGATCTTTTGCCGGTCCTATTTTCCAGACGGATCTGCATTTTACCGAATTTACTCCGCACTTTCTTTTCGTACAAGAAAAAAAATATCTCAAGTATTTTCGCAAAGTCCCGAAGTACAGTTTGGGAGAAAGCTTCCTTTCCAAGGATGGAAAACCGGAACTTTCTCCCTTTTTTCCCGAATGGGTCGCACGGAGGCGATTTATGATATATCCCGAAATGGATCCCGATCTACGGAGTTCCTTCGCAAAAATCGGAAAAACCTTTGCCAATCTTACCAACGACACCGCTTTACCGGAATCCGGTCTAAAAGCCGGAAATTTGCTGGATAGAAAACAAATGAAAATCTTAGTCGAAATCCGCAAAAGAAGGATCAATTCCAAACAATGGAATAGTTTCCAAAAAGATTAAAACCCAAACCAGGAACAAAAAAAGCCCCTCGATCTCTCGAGAGGCTTCTCCTGAAAACTAAATATTCTATTCTTAATATTTGGTTTTGGTAGAAGGAAGTTTCACGTTCAGGATAATATCCACTTCAGTTACTTCTCCCTCTCTCACCTTAATGTCAGCATTATTCAAGTTCAGATCTTCTGCGAAGGTAGCCTTGATCTCATACTCTCCCGGTTTCAAGTTTGTAAACCAGAAGTTACCGTTTTGGTCAGTATTTAATTTTTGGATACCGCTTACACTTGTGATGGTAGGCATAAAGATCGGTTGGTTAAGCACAGGGTTATCCAAGGTTTTGTAGAATACTTTTCCTCGGATCGCTCCGTAACCGGTCATAGAAGTTACAACTTCAAGATCGTTTCTCTTATTAGGAAGAACTGCCTGAGTCTTTTGAACTTCAGGATAATCATCCGCTTGGATGGTTACCTTATGAACTCCTGCAGGTACTCCTTTAACAGTTAAGGTATAAGTCGCACCTGGGATGAGTTTTCCCATTCTTTTGACCGCTCCCCAATAATTGGAAGATTCGGTAGCGATCGTCTTATCCACTTCTTTGTCGTCTATGAGTACTCTGATGGAACGATTTCCCACTCTCTTCTTACCGGAAGTTATACGGATCTCTGGAGGAAGATCGGAAACTGCATAAGCTCTGTCTTGGATGATAGTTGTTTTGATCACCAAGTCACCTTTCAGATTTGTAGGAACAACTGGAGGTTCTTCGTTGGTAACAACTGGAGTTTCAGGTTCAGGCTTAGGAGGTTGTACATCCGGAACCGGAGTAGGATTCACAGGAGGTTTAACAGGCTCTATAGGTTTTGGAGGCTCAGGTTTTTTCTCTCCAGCCAGGAAGATACCGGATGCGTTACCCGAAATCTGAGGCACTTGTTCGTGGTCGTACTTTTTAGCCATATTCACTGTTTCGTCTTTAGAAGCGAAGAATGCTTCGAGCGCAGTGATCACATTGTCCTGGTTTAAGTCTCCACTAGAAAGAGCCTTTCCAAAATTATAAGTAAAGATCCCGTGGTTGATTGTTCCGCCGACTTCGATCGCAGTTTGGTTATCATCTGCACTCGAAATGATCGCTTTGTCTTGAAAGAAGAAGTCCTGAGAGTCTTGTTTCACTGTTCCATCACTTCCTTCCGGAATTGGAACGTTCGCTGAACCTCTGGTTGCTTTACCTTTTTTAGCTATCCCTCCGGAGAAACAGCAGTCGAAAACGAAAACTGTTTTAGGAGATTTAATACCTTCTAGATAATCATTCAACTCATCGTCTGAAAGGTGAGGCCTATCATAACAAATGATCAGGTTTCTCATTCCGTTCTTTGCTTTTTCATCTCTTTGAAAAGCGCCGTGACCGGAGAAATAAAGAAATACCGTATCATCCGCTTTTGCTTTAGAAGCAAGAGCCTTAATTTCTTTCTGTATATTGTCTTTGGTTACATCTTTACCCAAAACAATTTTGATCTCGTCGAATTTTCCTACACGTTTGATCTCATCGTGTAGATATTTGGCATCCGCCTCACATAGATTTAATTCAGGGATTCCGGCTTTGTTTCCTTTATAGTTGGATCCGAAGATAAGGCCGAACCTTTTCTGAGCGAACACATCTGTAGAAAACAAAAAGAGGGAAATTCCGATTATGGAAATTAAGGATTTCAATCAGAGCCTCCTGGCTTGGGTGCCTCAAAATAGCAAAAAGCTAGGCTTTGTCATTATTTTTTTGCCCTAAGAATAGATACCTTCCTAGAGCGAGTACCGGACTTAAGACCTAAGATTTTCCGATTTTTTTTCCAAACTTAGAACGATTTTAAGGCTTTCAGCAAGAAATTTCCAAAAATTATGCCGTATAAATAAAAAAGGCCGGAAAATTCCGGCCTTTTAAATGCAAGTATTAGGATTTTATTATTTACTCAGCCATTTCATCATACTGCGTAATTTTTTACCTACTTCTTCGATAGGATGTCCTGCATTTTTCTCTCTCATCTTATTGAACTCAGGATAACCCGCTTTGGTTTCTGCGATCCAAGCTTTTGCGAACTTAGAACCGTTTGCCTTTTGGATATCTGCAAGAACATCTTTCATACGAGCTTTAACACCTGCATCGATGATACGAGGTCCGGAAACATAGTCTCCGTATTCCGCAGTTCCGGAAATGGAATAACGCATACGTGCTAATCCACCTTCATAGATCAGGTCAGTGATCAATTTAACTTCGTGTAAACATTCGAAGTAAGCGATCTCAGGATCGTATCCTGCTTCAGTTAGAGTTTCGAATCCTGCCATGATCAAGTTTGAAAGACCACCGCAAAGAACTACTTGCTCTCCGAAAAGATCCGTTTCGGTTTCTTCTCTGAAAGTTGTTTCAAGGATTCCTGCTCTTCCTCCACCTACTCCAGCTGCGTGAGCAAGTGCTCTTTGTTTTGCTGTTCCGGTTGCATCTTGGTTTACCGCGATCAAACAAGGAACTCCGCCGCCTTCTACATATACTCTACGGACCAGGTGTCCTGGTCCTTTTGGAGCTACCATATAAACGTCTACAGTTTTAGGAGGTTGAATGAATTCGAAATGGATATTGAATCCATGAGAGAAAACTAATGCATCTCCGTCCTTCAGATTAGGCTCGATATCTGCTTTGTAGATGTCGCCTTGGATCTCATCCGGAGCAAGGATTTGGATAATGTCCGCTTTTTTAGCTGCTTCAGAAACGGAGAATACTTCAAAACCTGCTTCTTCAGCTTCTTTTTTGGATTTGGATCCTTCTTTCAGACCGATGATAACTTTTAGCCCGGAATCTTTCATGTTCTGAGCTTGTGCGTGACCTTGGCTTCCGTATCCGATTACGGCGATGGTCTTTCCTTTTAATACGGAAAGGTCCGTATCTTTATCGTAGTATAAATTAGCCATTGTGGCACCTCGAGTTCCACCTTTGGAGTTCTAAAAAGGCGTCTTTTTTACAAAACATTGTGAAATGGCCGATTCCACAATCTAAATTTGTTTTAGTAGCCCTTCGATTTCAAGAGTTCGTCCAGCTTTCTAACTCCTGGGCTCCCTCCGTCTATGGACTCTGCGGCTTTCAGAACCGAACGTGCCTCATTAAAGCGACCTAATAATCTATAATTGTCTGCGAGATTGATCAGGTTCGCAAGACGGTGAGGTTGAGAGATACGGACCTTCTCCGCAGCTTGGCTAGACCTTGAGTACTCTTTTAAATGTTTATAACATACCGAAAGCAAGAACCAAATATTGGGGGAATCCGAATCGAACTCTAAATATTTTTCAAACCAGCGAGAAGAAGGATCATATTCCTTTCGATCATAATAGACTTGTCCCAATAATCTTGCGGCTGCTTTGAAAGAAGGGACAGAATGTAACGCTTCTTCCAACAATACTACTGCAGTGCCGATCTCTCTTTGCTGTAATAGAGCTTTTGCCTCGGTGTATTTTCTTAGCACGGATTCAGGAATACCGGCTTTAGATTCAGTAATATTCGGAGAAAGTTTTTCATGAAATCCAATGCGGATCAGGGAAAGGTCGTCGGATAATGCACCCAAGCTATGGATACGATCTACTAAACTGTCCAGATCTCCCTTAGACTCCTCCACCGTTTTGAGAAACATATTCTCATCTGAGTTCATGACCCAATTCACTCCGTCTTCGGTTAAATTGATATCGTCCCGTCCGTCAGAGCCTACATAAAGAATGTCGCCAGGCTTCAGATCAAATTCCAAAATTCTAAAACTCATTTCGGAAGGAGAACCTAGTTTACGTAAAGTTAATTCTCTTTCTAAGAAAGAAGCTTTTCCATCGCGCAGAAGTACAGCCCAAGGATGTTCCGCATTAAAATAATACATCTTTCCGGTTTTTTCATTAATTAGCCCTAGTATTGCAGAAGCCATCATCACACCGTCAAATGTTCTGAAAATATCATCTAACTCTCGGTAAGATTCTCTTACCCAATCTTCCGGAGAAATATTCAGTACTTTTCCTTGGCTTGCAGATCTTGCCATGATATTGTTCATAGCCGTTCCGAGTACGATGGCTCCCCCTGCTCCTTGCATAGATTTTCCCATCGCGTCCCCATTCAGAAATACAGACCATCTTTCTTTCTCAGAACCGAATAGAAGATTTCCGCTAATACAAATATCTCCGCCGATCTCTGATTCTTTGTTCTTAAAAACGAACTTTTTCTTTTGTTCGATATAGAAGTTAGTCGTTACCGAGGAAGCCCTATTCCAATTCGTCATCAACGGTTTGCTTAAAAGAGAAGTTAAAAAATAATCTCCATCCTGTTGCACCTTGAGCGAATGGATCTCTTCCATTTTTTCGGTAACTTCTTTTGTGCGGGCATCCACTTTCTCTTCTAGAGTGTCTGCGTATTCTTCTAGTTTTGTCCTTCCTTCCAGAATGCTTCCCACCATCTTGTTGAATGATTCTGAAAGATAACCTATCTCATCTTGCACAAGTACCGGGATCCGGATCGTAAGATTTCCTAAATTTACCTCTCCCACTCCTCGGATCAAAGTGTTCAGTGGTCGAACCAAACTCCGATTAAAGAAGAATGGGAACAAAACTAAGATCACGAATACAAGAGAAAGAGTTAAGAACACCAACCAACTATTCGTCTCGTCCAAAAACTTTCTGTAATGTAGATATGGAAAAGCTACGAGAAGAGTTCTTTCTCCCACTTCATCTCTCAGATAGTAAGAATAAAACAGATCGTTAGGAGAAGGTACGTAATTCATCGAACTCACTTTCGGAAGATTAGTAGTCGGAGTTCTTTTCATGAAATTCCCGGATTTTTTATTTTCTAAAATTTCTTTTTGAGCCAAATTTAAATTGGGTTCGATCCCTGAAGATTTAATCAAAACTTTTGGTTTATTGGAAGAATCATTCAAAGAAACTGCATATGCAATAGATGATCCCTCTGATTTGCCGGTATTCAAAAATGTTTGGGCTTCTTTAATACTTATCTCATCGAATAAGGACTCATTTTTTAAGTTCACTACGGTAGAAAATGCCTGAGCAAAGACCAAACAGGTTGCCACAGTAATTCCGATAATTTTGGTCATAAAAGAAGTTTTATCGACTGTATTATTAATAAATAATATAGTCAAAGTAAAATACCCCAAGATCATAAAACCGACATACAACTGTTGGAATGTATTAAAGGTAATCACACCTTCGCGAAGTAATAAATTGGAAACAACCGGAACCGTATAGGTGATGTCCATTCCTATAGACATCTGCACTAGCGCCTTTCTCTCTTCCTTATCCGCGCGGATAATTTTCCTGACCTGGATAAAGATCATCACTAAAAGGAATGCAAGTAAAGAAGCAGCGAGTAGATTACCTACCTTTTGTTGATAATTATATATTTGGCCCTTAAAATCGAATAAGGGTTCGTTCGTAAAAATTTGAAAGTAGGAGTAGGAGATTGTAATTAAGGAAATTCCGAGCAAAATCCCGATCACATACTTTGTTTCTTTTGAACGATCGTTTCTTGGATATAAATATGCGAAAATACAAAGAAAGATCGTACCAAATACCGCTGCCGGACCAGTAACAAGTCTATGATAAGAAGCAGTCGGGTACGGAAAAATCGCAGATATAAAGAATCCGAAATTGATCAGAAAAACGAAAAAGAAAAGAAGAGAGAACGCACTTGTATAATTCGCCTTCTTCTTTAGTGCAGCTAAAAAGGCGAAAATGATAAAAGTAAAAATGGAACAGATGAGCGTAGAGATCGCCCATGAGTTAAAATAAATCATGGAGCGACTTTTCTAATCCCTATTGTTTAGAATTCAAGATTTTTCTATACAAACCAGTTCGGAAATTTTATCAAAAGGACGACTAACCTTTTGCAGTCAATGTTTGGGCTTCGGTTTCCAAAATTTTGATTGTTTCCGCTAACATTTCACTCTTTCTTAACAAAGAATCCATAGAACTTTGCAAAGAAGAAACAGACGTCATGATTGCATTCGCGCCAATTGACTGTTCTTTAGAAGCCGTTTCGATATCGGAAGATAAATTTCTTAAAACTGAAAGACTGTTCAAAAAACGTTCGTTCACTACTTTTTGTTCACTCAATAGTTGATTCAGTTGTTTAAAACTATCCAAAAAGTTTGTGAACAAAGTATCTTGCTCCTTCACTTTTTCGTTCGCAGTGTGAGCGGACTTTTGTCCGTCTTGAACGTATCTCGTGCTTTCGTTTATAATTTTAGAAATACGATCTGCATTTTCTGAGCTGCTTTCTGCGAGCTTAGAAACTTCAGTTGCAACCACTGCAAATCCTCTTCCCGCGGCCCCCGCTCTTGCGGCTTCAATAGATGCATTCAAAGAGAGAAGGTTGGTTCGATCCGCGACATCCGACATGATCTGGTTCACTTCTCCCACGGAACGGAAAGAACTTCCTAAAGATTCCAAAGAAGTTCTGAGACCATCTACGAATTCACTCACCGCTTTTCCGGCATCCAAGACTATATCCATATTACGATTTAAGTCGTTAGAATGTCCGGAGATCCGATCGATTAAAGTATTGAGATTTCTACTTTCTCCCAATAACCCTTCTATCTTCGTAAATTGATCTTTAACCGTTTCTGCGGATTGTTCCGTCTGGGCTAAAAATTCTTCCATGGTAGAACTGATCTCTTCAAAAGAAGCGGCATGATTACTTATTACTTCCGAAAAATCATCGGAGAAATCTTTCAACTTTTTGGAATTCTCTCTTAAAGAAACTGCAGATTCGGTCATTCGAATTCTACCATGTTCTAGATCTTCTTTTGACTTTTCGATAGCTTGGGATTTTTCTTCTTCTACATTCTTTAATTGTAGAAAGATCTTAATTACCGCCACTACGATGAACGCCGTGGTCAATAAGAACAACATCTTTGTGATCTGTTCCGACATTGCGGCATAACCCGGAGTGATGGAAGTTATACTATCTTCCGTAAAAATAACCCCGGTATTAGCAGCGTTCACAGTTACCAAACTCTGACAGAAGATAGTTAAAAGTCCGATCAAGTATACAAATCGAGGTGAGAGCAAAAGACCTGCATATACAATATAAATAACATTAATCGTATAGAGTACGACTTGTTTAATAATATTAGAGGCAAGTTTTGGGTCTTCTGTGGTAGCACCGATCATAACCAAACAAAGAACCACAACATCAGCTACTATAAAAACTTTTCCCAAAAAAGGAGATACTCCGTTTCCAAACCTATTTTTGAGGAAGGAGTAAGTGACATACATCACCATAACGGAAGTCCCTAAAATATAGAGAGAGTTTTGGAATAGGGTACTTCTTTTGTACCCCATTGCGATTGAGGCAAAGTAGAGCAATGTTAGCCCGAATCTGATTCGATTGATCGTAATCGGACCTTGAGCGAGAATTTTTTCCGTTTCGGAACGTGTTACCATATTAGAAAACCCCGCCTTAGGAATATTTTTATTATTTAATATCCAAGACGGCAAAAGGGCGAATAAATCGATTCTTTTTCCGATTTCATTCGTGGAAAATTTATTGCAAAAGAAAGTTAACGCTGGCCTTTATTAATAAGTCCCTAATATATCCGATCATTTACCTGATATAAATCAATTCTCTTTCCCGAGAAGTTCCGCTTCCTCTTCTAACGCTCGTATTGTGTCCGATAAAAGTTCGCTCTTTCTCAATAAAGAATCCATTGAGCCTTGCAATTCCGCTATCGCCCCCATAATCATGGAAGCCCCTGTGTTTTGCTCGTTTGAAGAAGTCTCTATTCCCGCGGAAAGTTTACGTAATTCTGATAGGCTAGCCAAAAATTGATCGTTTATCTTGATCTGGTCTTCAAGAAGTCCATTCAATTCGTTGAATCTCCCTAGAAACGCAGCAAACTGATCTTCCTGATCCCTAACCTTCTCCGATGTTACGGATGCAGTATTTCTACCTTTATCTACGTAATCATTCGATTCACCGATTATTTTAGAGATCCTCGCCGCATTTTGTCCGCTACTCTCTGCAAGTTTAGAAACTTCCGTCGCAACCACTGCGAAACCTCTTCCTGCAACCCCTGCCCTTGCAGCTTCTATTGAAGCGTTTAAAGAAAGTAGATTTGTACGATCTGCAACATCGGCCATTATTACGGTAACCTCTCCCACGGAACGGAAGGATTCCCCAAGAGATTCTAACGATTTCGAAAGGCCTGAAACGAAATCAGTCACCTCTTTACCTGTATTCAAAACGGAATGAATACGACCATTCAACTCGGAAGAATAACCTGCAATCTTATCAATCAAAGTCCTTAGATTTTGACTTTCCTTTACGAGTAATTCGATCCTTCCGAATTGGTCTTTAACACTAGACGCAGCACTTTCAATCTGCGATAAAAATTCGCTTAAAGTACTTCCTATCTCGTCGAAAGAAGCAGCGTGATTATTGATCACATCGAAAAATTCGTTAGAAAAGTTTCTTAAAGATCTAGATTTCTCCCTTAAGGAAAGCGCAGCTGAATCCATTCTCTCTTTACTTTTTTTCAATTCGTTTCCGGATATTATGATCGTGTTTAATTTTTCCTCCTCTGCATCACGCAAGAGTCCGAATATATTGATCACACTTTTCACTATAAAAGCGATCACGATCAGAAAAATTAATTTTAAAATTTGTTCAGAGATCGAAGCGAATCCGGGAGAAAGTACTTCTAACGGTTCCTCGGAGAATACTACTCCGTGGAAGTAACAATTTAATACTACCATGCCCTGCAAAATCGCCGACACAACTCCGGTAATAACTACAAATCTAGGTGTTAATAATAACCCTGAATAAACAATGAATATTACATTAATTGCATATAGTATGATTTGTCTAATAATACCGGAGGACATGTTTTTTTCCGTAGAAGCCGCAAAAAACATAACACCTGCAAGTATTATCACGTCCAAAAGAACTGAAATCATCCCAATCGATTTCGGGATCCTTCCATTCCGATAAGAAAAAAATAAATTTACCAAAGAGACGATCCCCATCGAGATCGTTCCCCCTAGATAGGCCATATTTTGCTCAAAGGAACTTTGCTCCCAAGAAGCGCCCAGAGACGCTAGAATTAAAAAAACTAACCCTATGCGGATCCGATTGATAGTCAAAGGGCCTAATGCCGCGATTTTTTCCGTGGTTCGTTCATCATTCATTGGCGCCTCCAATAATGTTCGGTTTTATCTAGGGAATACTCTAAATTCAAACCGAAGGCACATAGAATCGATCTTATTTTTTCACAAAGTGAGCAAAAACTCACTTTTTAGTTCCGTACTCTATGACTATATCTTTAAAAGTTGATATTAATCAAAATGGCAAATGTCCTAACGCCAATTTTTCCGAAGGACATCCCTGATCCTAAGTACCGCCTCGTTTTCCGGTTCTATATGCAGAGCTGATTGGACCATATACATTGCTCTTTCATAATTTTTTAAAGCAATATATACTTGGGCAAGATTCATTAGATTTTTAAAATGATCCGGTTCTCTCAGTCTCAGCCTTTCTCCAAAGTCTAAAGCCTTTTTTAACTGCCCCGCTTTTCTTGCGGAAAAGGAAGCGACATATAAAATTTCCTTATCTACAGGTTTTAGATTTAGATAATCTTCTGCGTAAAGTGCCGCTTTGGAATAATCTTTGAGTTTTAAGAATAATTTAACGAAATTTTTCTTCACTTCTGGAATGCGACTGTCTAAATTCTCCGCTTCTTCCAAATAACTAATAGCTTCTGACACATCTTTATTTTGAGAAGTTTCCTTAGCTCTGTTCAATAGCTCTTTTATCTTTTGTTTTTGTTCATCGTGAAGTTTCTGATCGGAATCATCTTCTTTAAAGGAAAGTCTGATAAGCGAAAGATCATCCGTTAGAGGGCCTTTTCCAGTAATACAATTATAAATTCCACCTAGATCTCCTTTACCATCTTCAACAATCCGAAGGAAAAGTTTTTCGTCGTCATTAATGATTCTTCCGCCGTCCGCATCTGTTCCGATAAGAATGTCGTCCCTACCGTCGGAGCCCGCAATGATCACATCTCCAGGCTCCAATTGGAAAGTTTTAATATAAATACGACCTTCCATTCCGGTGGTTCCCAGTTTTCGGAACATGAGTTCGTCCTCTATAAAACTTGCAATACCATCTCTATACAAAACCGTCCAAGGGTGTTCTGCATTAATAAAATATAAAATACCAACTTCGTCATCCACGAGTCCCATTACGGAAGAAACCAACATAGAACCGTCGAAACTTTCAAAAACTTTATGAAGTTCGGTAAATGCATTCTTCAACCAGCGTTCCGGAGACTGATTTTTCATATTATCAACCAGTCTGGTCCTTTCTATTATAGATTCGAAAACAGATCCAAGAACGAGTGCACCACCCGCACCCTGCATCGATTTTCCCATTGCATCTGCGTTCAAGAATACAGTATATGATCTGCCGAGTAATTCAATGTGATTGGAAATGTTTAAGTCACCGCCGATCTCATCATGATATCTTCTGAAAGTAAATTTTTTCTTTTGTTCTAGTAAAAAATCCACCTTTACGTTTTCGTGAACTGCTTTGTTTGCACCTAATGGTTTGATCAAAAGAGAAGTTAAGAAATAGTCTCCGTCCTGTTGCTGTTTGAGTTCTTGTACTTCTCCTAAGGTTTGTTCTAATTCCTTGGTCCGCTCTTTTACTTTTTCTTCCAGTTCGTTAGCATATTGCTCCAATCTTTTTCGAGCGGCTTGGATAGACCTTGCCATTCTGTTGAAAGATCTAGCGATAAATCCGATCTCATCTTCTACCCTTGGTTCTAGCCTATAATCTAAGTTTCCTGAGTTCACTTCCGTTAAACCTACAACTACTTCGTCCATAGGTTTGATGAGAGCATTTTGGAAGAAAAATCTGAATCCTAGGCTAATTACTAATACGATAGCGAGTAAACATACCACTAAGATCAACGCAGGTTCATGTATGAATGTCCGGAAGGATTTATATGTGAAACCAACTTCGTAAACATTTCCGTTTGTAGGATGTACAACTAAATACGAAACGTAGTACTGTGGCTTCTCATCACCTACTTTATAATATTTCGTTCCTCTATAGATCCTTTCTCCGACTTCTCTAATGGGCGATAATGGAAGAAGAACCGTTTTATCCAAGTCTGATTCTGATATATCTGCCTTGAGATCGGCTTCTGCTTTTACTTTGACTTTTTCTAAAATTGCAGAAAGACCTACTTCTTCCGATTTTAAAAGTTTATAAATTGCGGTAGCGTCCGATTTGGAAGGCAAATGAGAATATTTACTTCGTACTACTTTTAATCTTTTATTCAGATGTCTGAAGAACTCTCGCACATCTTCATCCGAGACAGGATCATTTCCTTTTGATTCTAAAAATTGTTTAAGCCCATCTTGGTATGCATAAAACTCTTTGGGAGAATTTTCTAAAATTGTTTTGGATCTTTCCCATCTTTCTTTGGCAGGAAGACTTCCTAGATTCGTAAGATTTTTAGAAATATAAAAGAATTTTATCTCTAGTCTATCTTCAGAATCGAATCTTAGATCTTTAAAACCTTTTTCCGTTTGAAAACGATTTTCATTCGGATCGAAAGAAGTCAAATAAGCAAAGCCGATAGGAGTTTCTCCCTGTAAAACGACAAGTTTAGCTTCTTCCTTTTTAATTAGATCAAAAGAAGAATCATATCCGTTTAATATTGCAAATCCAACTAACTGGAAGGCAAGAAGGAAGGTCGCCATACTCACACCCACAATCCTACTTAGGATCGTGGTTCTTTCTTTAGTTGCGTTTACATAAACGATAAGTATTAAGAATAATCCAGCAACAAGAAGAATATCCGCTGTCTGTTGATAAACGGCACGGGATACAGTACCTTCTCTACTTAAAGCATTTGTAATGCCTGGTAAAAGTGTAATCGTCAGGTAAGCAAGGGTAATGTAGATTACGGATCTTCTCTCTCCTCCTTTTTCAACGATTGCTCTCCAAACGGCCGCAATTAAGAAAATGAAGTTATAAAGAAAAACGATAAGAGAGAAGATTTTATAGAATAAATGAGTTTCGAAATCCCAATAATGACTTCCCATTACGAAACTTCGGGTCGATTTTAAAGATAAAATAATATAAAAGATCGCTAATGTTATAACCCCTGCATACAAGACCGCATACAAAGCTAATCCTAACTTTTCCTTTTTAGGAGTTGGGAAGTAGAAGAAGAATATAAAAAGCTGAGTATAACCCACCATCGGGAATGGGATCACAATCCATCTATGAAAGATCGTCCAGTCATCCGGAGAACAAAACGCTACCAAATACCCGAAGTGAAAGATGGTAGTGGATAAACTCGAAAGACCTAGGTGAAAAGCAGCCTTACTTCTTTCCTTGATGGTCAGAAAGAAAAAGGATACGTACAATGAGAATAAGGAAGCGAGTAAGGATCCGAAGAAGTAAAAGTTAAAATAAAAAGGGTCCATAAAAAGGGCAGCCTAAGAAATTGATCCGAAAGACGACTTCGTCAAGGAAAATGCGAAAAGAAGTCCGAACTCAGAAGACGAAAATTTTTTTACAAAACTAACGGCGAGAATTCGAAGTTTTTATGATTAACCTTGGCCGCCCCAACAGATATATTTTATTTCTTGATACTCTTCTATCCCATATTTAGAGCCTTCTCTGCCCATACCGGACTCTTTAACTCCACCAAATGGCACCTGTTCTGTGGATAAAATGCCTTCGTTTACGGAAACCATTCCGGCTTCTATAGCTTCGGAAATTCTCCAGATCCTGGCAGGATCGTTCGTATACACGTAAGATGCCAAACCTACATCGCTCGCGTTTGCAATCTGTAATGCTTCTTCTTCCGATTGGAAACTTTTTATAGGTGCGAGTGGGCCGAATGTCTCTTCTTGGAAGCATAACGATTTTTCGGAGACTCCCGAGATAACGCTCGGTTCGTAGAAGTTCCCGCCCAGAGAATGAGGCTTGCCTCCCGTCAGAAGTCTTCCTCCATTTTCGATGGCATCTTTTAAATGTGAGTCCACTTTTTTGACTGCAGCAGAATGGATCAAAGGGCCAATATTGACTCCTTCTTCAAAACCGTTCCCAACCTTGAATTTGGAAACTTCTTCCGCTAGACCGTGAGCAAATTCTTCTAGGATCTTTTCCTCTACCAAAAATCTGTTTGTACAAACGCAGGTTTGACCTGCATTACGAAATTTTGATGCAATTGCTCCACGTATTGCTTCTTTTATATTTGCATCCGCGAACACTATGAACGGTGCATTGCCTCCTAACTCCAGCGAAATTCTTTTAACTTGGTTCGCTGATCTTTCTAAAAGGATTTTTCCCACTCTCGTAGAGCCTGTAAAACTTATCTTACGAACAATTTTGTTCTCTAAAAATTCATTTGCGATCGGTTCGGGTTGCCCAGTGACCACTTGAAAAATCCCGGAAGGGATACCGGCCTCTTCTGCAAGAACAGCTAACGCGATTGCCGAATAAGGAGTGAGTTCGGAAGGTTTAGAGATCACAACACATCCAGCTGCGAGCGCGGGTCCTATCTTTCGAGTGATCATAGAAGAAGGAAAATTCCAAGGAGTTAAAATCCCTGTGACACCCACGGGCTCTTTCCAGGCCATTAATCTAAGTTCTTTTCTATGAGTGGGGATCAAATCTCCGTACGCACGTTTTGCTTCTTCAGAAAACCATTCTAAATAGGAAGCGGCATAATCGATCTCACCTCTGGATTCCGCTAAAGGTTTTCCTTGTTCCCAAGTCATAATTTTTGCCAAGTCTTCCTTGTTCTGGATCATTAAGTCTGCCCAGTTCCTCAGAAATCTTGCTCTTTGTTTAGGAATTGTTTTTGCCCATTCTTTTTGGGACTTCTCCGCAAACTCTAATGCTTTTCTTACTTCCTCCCTGGGAAGATCAGGTACTTCTCCTATCTTCTCGCCGGTTGCAGGATCAAATACCGGGATAGTTTTTGAGAAGGTTCTCCATTCTCCTGAATAAAAATTAGAATTTTTGAATAAAGAAGGTCGATTGAGTTGGATCATATTTTTGCCTGAAAGAAGCTCTTTCTCCAAAGATACATCTTCGTAACGACGCTGAAAACCGAATTTTATAGAATCTATAAGTACAAAAAAGTTTAAGGACCAAATCTTTGTGGGACTCTTCGGAAAGGAAAAAGTTCACGTCATTTCGAAAAATAAAGAATGTTATACATCAGTAAAGGGATTAGTAAATAAATGATTACAAATGTATGTGTATTGAAGGAACAGGCACATTTTAGAATACTGGTCGTATGGGAAGAATTTTAGGTATTTCTTCAATCCTCCTACTGATCCTCACTTTCCCTCTCGAATCAATTTTAGCAGTAACGATCCAAATGAATGCGGGTCGTATTTTCAAAAAAGTTTCCGTTCAAAAAGAAACGGAAACCGAGATAGAAGTGGTCGATCCGGACGGAGTCATATATAGAATCCGCAAGGATAAAATAAAACAGATCACGGAAGATACTCCTGACACCGTTCCAGAATTTGCCTCTGACGAAAGTGTTCCAACAGGAGCAGTGAAAGTCCCTTCTCCTAAGGACTCACTTCCGGAACATTCTATTCTACTTTCTCAATCTCTTTCAAATGATGGTGCCTTCCAAGGTTCCGATCTATTCGGAGAAAGACAAGCGAGAAGGAACGGAACTTCTTACAAAGATTATTACGAAGCTTATTTTTTAACAACGAGCGTGGAAATATTAGGTTTGCCTAAACAATTCAAACTTGGGCTTACAATGATGAATCCATTGCTGGACAGAAGTAACACTGACTCGGATTTGAGATTACAATCCACGCCTGGAGGTCCTGATCAGACTTATCTATTAGATAAGTCACTTGCCACAGGAACTCTACAATTCGATCCAAATGAAGTAAAGACCAGGAAAGAAAAAAACGGGCTCTATGATTATTTGTTTACCAGAGCAATGTACGATCATGAAACAAGGCTTGGTACATTCTCCGCTGGATTTTTATTCATCAACCAAAACGATCCTACTTATGTGATGAGAGGATATTGGGTGATTGGATGGAAGGCTCCATTTTGGGAATGGTTAAATCCTCAGTTCTCTATCAATAATAAAATGTTGAACGATTATGGTGGGACTTTCCAAGGAACTCATAACTATCGTTTAACTGTTTCTCACGAATTTTTTAAAGGAGAAACTTTCAGGATTACTCCTAGTTTAGTTGTAGGTTACGCGGAAGTAAATGATAACACAGATCGTAAAAAAGGGATCAGCGATATCAGTCCAAGGCTCCAATTCGATTACGGAAAGTTTTTCTTCGCGGCGAACATGATGTATCGAGCTACACCTGCCTTAGTGGATAATGCAACCTATACACCGAGTATTGGTGCGTATCCTGACAGCAATGCTAACGATGGATTGACTATCGATCCTGCTAAAGCTTACGGATATAAGAATGAACTGATCGTAAACTACATCTCTTCCTTATCGGATGACCCTGCGGTAAAAAGGGCCTTGGTGGACCATTACCAACAACAACATATAGTTCACGTGATCTTCTTCTATAATATCGGATATACGATCCGTATTTGAAATTCTCAATTCTCCGGTTCATCAAACCGGAGAATATTTACTCCATAAAATATAAAAACTGCAAAGTAGCGGCAAGTTCCATTGCCAATGCAACCCCTATATGTATCAGAATTCCTGCATATACCGATTTAGTCCTGTAGGAGATCATACCTAAAATAAAACCGCCGAAAAAGGAACCTAACGCTTCGAATTGGGGTTTTGTAAAATGTAATAAACCGTACATAAATGCCATCGCTAAAACTGCAGGTTTACTTCCTGCTCTGGAAGCCAATGGAAAAACCATAAATCCTCTGAAGAAAGTTTCCAAAACTGCGAAGTCGGCTGCATAAGAAATTTCGAATAGAATGATCCATAAAGTAGGAGGATAGATCAAATAACCGTCAGACATTCTTCCTGCGAACCTAGGATATACGGAAAGAAAAGAAAGAGAGAAGGATGCAATTGCGATTATAGGGAGCATCAATCCTAATAAGAACAATACTTCTCCGAACTTGGGAGATTTATCTAAACCTAAGAGTCTGTCCTGAGAATTTTTGCGAAGAATGATCCAAGCCAGAGGTAATGCAACATACGCAAGAATTGTCCCCATGTAGTTTACGGTAAGCATCGCAATTTCTACGGAAGAAGAACCAGCCCAGCGAAATAACTCAGAATCCCTGATCCTTGCAGAACATACAATTGCAAGAACTACTACAAAACCTAAGATCAAAGGAATAGAAGATTTGAATTCGTTTAACTTTCCGTAGAACGCAAGAGCAATCGGATAGATGACCAAAGCACCTGCGGTAAAAAATAAAAAGTAAAATAGACTTAAACCGATCTGGTTATCTTTTAAAGCCTGAGTAAAAAGTGGAGCAAATCGAAAGGAATAATTATAAGACCAAAAAATTAAAAATAAAAGGAACACTCCCCCGAAAGAGATCCAATCCCTTTTGTCTTGAAAAAAATCCTTTAAACTTTCTTTTAATAAGCCCAAAATTCTCTCCGGACCGGTATACCCGATACGGAAAGAATTTTCTTTAGTGAAGTCTAGGTCTATCGTTTTCGGCTCAGATTTTAGGAAAGACCACAGACGTGATCCCAAATTGTTTTTCGAATTCGAAACTATACACAGTCTTGTTCTCTTTAGGAGGGATCATAGACATTGCTCTTTCAGTCATTGCAGTGATAGAAAGTGAAGGATTCACTCCTAAATTTACAGGTATCATAGAACTATCGCATATTCTTAAATTTCTATAACCATAAACTTTATTCTCAAAATCGATCACACCTTCTTCCGGATCCGAACCCATCACACAACCGCCCATGATATGCCCGGTTATAGGAGCATTCAAAAGAACATCATTTAAAGAACTTCTAGGAATTCCTCCTATCTTCTTCGCAACCTTTCTTGCAGTCTGATTTGCAATCGGGATATAGGAAGGTACCTTCTCACCTGAGCCGATAGCGGAAGTCATGGACTTCTCAAAAGGCCAGGACATTCTTCTTTTTTGAACCAGCTTTACCTTATTATCCAAAGTTTGCATGACTAGAAGAATGAGAGAATTTTTAGCAAAACCGAAAGGCCATGACGCTTTCAAAAAATATATAGGCTGAGTGAACATGGTGAAAAAATATTTGAGAGGTCTAGGAAAGAAACCTCCTCCATCAGTAAGAACGCTCGCAAGAGTTCCGAAAAAGTCAGAACCTTTTGAATAACGAACCGGCTCTATATGAGTGTGTTCATCCGGATGAATGGAAGAAGTGATCGCAACTCCTCTAGAAAAATCCACATCCTTTCCGAACTTGGTAACCCCCAAAACTGTTTCGCTATTTGTACGAACATCATCCCCCAAACGAATAGAAAGACGTTTCATATGTCCAGCTTCTCTGGAATGTAAAAGTAAACCTACAGTTCCCATTACTGCCGCCGAAAGTACAACGGACTTTGCCTTAAATTTCCTTTTAGGCGAACCGAGCCAACCGGTTGTAGATCGAGTGGAAAGTTGGTAACCGAATTCTCCGCTTGCATCCGGATCCATTTCTCCTCTTTCATTTAAAGGAACTATATCAGTTACTTTTGTTTCGGGAAGTATTCTCGTTCCTAACTTTTCGGCAAAAAATAGATAATTTTTATCTAATGTGTTTTTTGAATTAAAACGACATCCAACCATACAGCCTCCACAAAGATTGCATGTGGTTCTTTCAGGACCATCGCCTAAGAAGAATGGATCTTCTACCGTTTGTCCTTGTTTTTCTCCGAAGAATACTCCGACAGGAGTTGCTGAAAAAGTTTCTCCTCTTCCCATTTCATGCGCGATCTCTTTTAAGATCGCATCTGATCCATCTAAGTGAGGATTTTTAACTACACCCAACATTGTGGAAGCGACTTTATAGAAAGGAAGCATTCCGTCCTTACCACCGATCTTTTTATATGTAGGATGATTTAATGTTTTATCGGAAGGAACGTAAAGTGTGTTTGCATATACCAAAGAACCTCCCCCTACTCCTGCACCACTAACTAGAAAAAAATCTTTTAGAAGATTCAATCTTTGGATCCCGTAAAATCCTAATCTAGGCATCCATAAATATTTGTGAACGGACCAATTCGTTTTAGGAAATTCTTTTGCAGTCCATCTTTTACCGGACTCGATTACCAAGACAGAATACCCTTTTTGGCTTAATCTCATGGCGGAAACACTCCCACCAAAACCGGAACCTACTATGATAAAGTCGTAATCAAAATGAACGTTTGTTTTCTCTTCTGTCTTCATAAATCCGACCTAAACATATCGATTTATTAACTCAATCCATTTTCGGACTTGACTATGCGTTCGAAAAACTTCTACTACTAATTCGTTTTATCATCCTTATAAAAAGATCGGAGAACTATATGCAAGAGTTGCCGAAAGTCTGCGTTATTGGCGCTGGCTCTAGTGGAATCACTGTTTGTAAATCATTGCAGGACAAAGGAATCCCTTACGACTGTTACGAAAAAGGAAGCGATGTTGGAGGTAATTGGAGATATAAAAACGACAACGGTTTGAGTAATATTTATAAATCATTACATATCAATACTCATAGAGATAGAATGGAATACAGGGACTATCCGATGCCAGATTGGTACGCGGATTATCCGAATCACGAGCCTATTCAAAAATATTTCGTAGATTATGTGGAACATTTTGGACTTCGTAAACATATTAAGTTTAAGAACGGTGTGGCAAAAATTGAGCCGCAGGACGACGGAACTTATCTAGTCACTAGCGAGAAGGGAGAAAAAATATTTTATGATGCGGTTATTGTAGCTAACGGACATCATTGGTCTCCTCGTTGGCCTGAACCTGACTTTCCCGGCAAATTTAACGGAAAGATAATACACTCTCACGACTATGTAGATCCGGAACATCCGATCCAATTGGTAGGCAAAAGAGTTGTAGTACTTGGTATGGGAAACAGCGCTATGGATATTTCCGTTGAGTTAAGCCGTCCTGGAGTTGCAAAAAAAGTTTTCTTAAGTTCCAGAAGAGGCGCTTGGGTGATCCCGAATTATCTATTTGGAAAACCTTTAGATAAACAAACAGAGTTACTTCCTCCCGGAACACCTTTCTGGTTAAAACAATTTCTGTTTGGAACTATGTTAAAAATTGGGGTTGGTAAAATGGAAGATTTTGGTCTTCCGAAGCCGGATCATAAACCTGGAGAAGCTCATCCGACTATCTCTCAAGATATTTTAGTAAGACTCGGAAGAGGAGATATAAAATACAAACCTGTGATCCAAGAATATAATGGAAACAAGGTAAAGTTTTCTGACGGCTCCGAGGAAGAAATTGACGCGATCATTTATTGCACTGGATATAACGTCAAGTTCCCATTCTTCAAGTCTGAGTTCATCTCTGCTCCCGAAAATCATCTTCCTTTGTTCCATAGGACTTTCAAACCGGACCTGAATAATTTATTCTTTGTAGGATTGTATCAGCCTTTAGGAGCGATCATGCCCCTCGCAGAGTTCCAAGGAAAATGGCTCGCAGAATATCTAACTGGAAATTATAGCCTACCTACAAAACCGGAAATGCAAAAGCAGATCCAAGAATACGAAAAAAGAATGAAGAAGAGATATGTAACTTCTGCAAGACATACAATGCAGGTAGACTACGAAGACTTTTTGTATTATATGCAGAAGGAGTTAAAAGCAGGTAAAAAGAGAGCTTCAAAAAGTTTACAAACATTACCCGTTCCATCCAAAGCAAAATATAAACAATCCGGAAAACAAAGCTCTTCGAACGGAAAATCGGAACCAAGGAAAAAAAGTGCTTTGGCAAAAGTTTGAAACCTTAGCCGCAAGAGCTTTACTTTCTCTTCCAAACTCAGTACTTGGGATCTTCGGAAAGGATATCAAAAGAGGAAGGACCTTGGATCCCAAGGTCCGAACCGCATTACTTTTAGCTAAAATAAAACCTAAACCGGAAAATTTAACTCCTCCTAAAGCGAGAAAACTTTTCAAAAATATAATGGAATTTTTCGACTTGGAGAAAGCAGAAATTCCCAGGGTGGAAAATTTCTCAATCCCCGGAACAGGTCCGAGAATCAATGTCAGATTATATTCTTCTAATATATCTAAAAACTTAGAGCCATGTTTACTTTATTTTCACGGAGGAGGATTCGTAATCGGGGATTTGGAATCTCATGATCCGCCCTTGAGATACTTAGCGAAAACTTCAGGTAGAGCGATACTCGCAGTCGATTATAGATTGGGACCTGAACATGCTTATCCTTCTTCTTGGGAAGATGCATATTCCGCTTACAAATGGGTAAAGGAGAATGGAAAGTCACTCGGAATTGATCCAAAGAAAATTGCAGTAGGTGGAGATTCTGCGGGAGGAAATTTAGCAATTTCCATTTCTACGCAGGCAAAAAAAGAAAAACTCGCTCTTCCTCAATTCCAAATACTTATCTATCCTTGGATCGATCTAATCCAAGAAAGAAAAAGTGTAGAAGAATTTGCAAATGGATACGCTCTCACTCGGGATTTGCTCCGATATTTCAAATATCACAGCTTACCGAATGTAAAAGATTGGAAAGACCCAAGAGTTACACCTTTCCAACAAACAAACTTCTCTCATACGCCTAAAACTTATATGTTGATCGCAGGATTTGATCCATTACAGGACGAAGGACTCGCATATGCAGACCTTCTTCAGAAAGCAAAAGTAAAACTGGAAATTAAAACCTATGAAACCTTGATCCACGGATTTTTCAATTTAGGAAGAAGTGTTCCTGAAGCAAAAAATGCCCTGGATCAAATCGCAAAATGGATACAAGCTGGTTTTACCGAAAAATAATATTCTATTTTTGTAAAGTAACCGGCAAAAAGACTTTTAGAAAGCCCTATAAACTAAATTATGCTGAACTGATTCTACAAAACCAGATTTGGAAGAAGCAGTCTTGAGAATATTCAGGCCTGGATCGGATTTATACGTAACTTTGTATGTATTCTCCATAATAGTTTCTATATTCAAAATAATAGAATTTGGAAGCAATTCCTTGATCTTATCAGAGCTAGTTCCTGAAACTAATTTGAAAATATATTCGTTCGGAACTATTCGTCCAGGCTTCACATATTTACCTTTTTCAGTAGGAAGATTCTTAGGAAATCCTTGAGAAAATACGGAAAGCACACTCAGAGATAGAAAAACAAAAATCGAAATTGCCTTTAAAAAAGTCTTAAGGAACATCTACACTTAAATCCGTAGGCGCTTCCAGATTTCGAATCGCTCCGTTTCCGTTAGCTGCCTTTCCATATTTAGTAATGTTTTGGAGAGAACTAGCAGTCGTGCCGCCTGCAACAATCGCTTTAATCGTATCTGAATATGTAAATTTAGGATTAAACGACCTCAACAAAGTAGCAAGTCCGGTCACATGAGGAGTCGCCATAGAAGTTCCGTTAATGGTATTGTATTGAGTTAAATCATTAACATCTAAAGTAATTAAATTAAATGCGGTGATTGCGACCCCCGCCCGATTGACAGAAGAATCTGAAACGAATTCATAACCGAAATAGCATGTGGAAGAGCCGGCACAATTTTTCGCTGCGACTTCAAAATTCGCGATCAATGAACCGTTTGTTTCGCCGGAAAGACTTCCTACTTTATTAATAGAACTGAATATAATTGATGGGACAGAAGAAGTGGAAGCATACATATTGATACCATCATAACCAGATTCTGTATCTAAATATAAATTCATTCGGGCAGTGACGGCATCTGCACCTGAAGTAATCGAGATAGGAGCATACGTAACGGAATATGTATTAGATGAGTATCCGGAAGTAGAAGTGCCTATAATTGCAGTCGCGCAGCTAGTTGATAAATATAGAACAGTTGGAGGACAGTTCGCGGAATTCCAAGCTGTTCCTTGGACAGTAGTCTTTGTCCAGCTAGCAAAAGCTAAAGAAGTAGCTGCTTCCGCACCTGCCCAGGTACTTCGAATATTCGTGCCAGGAGCGCCTATATCCACTCTACTTTTGGAAGAATCATAATTGGAGAAGCTAGCTAACTGAAATTTTTGGTCTAAAGCCGCTACGCAAAGAATATTAGCTTCATCATACTCACAAGGATACGTATTATCCGATTTCAGATCGTTACTATCATTTCCTGCAGCAACCACGAATAATGCGTCATACTTGCTTCCTGCATTTGCCATCGCAGAACGCATAGCCGAATCGTAATCAGGACCACCTAAACTTAAGTTTAAAACCTTGGCACCGTTGCGTACTGCAAAATTAATCCCTTTAATAATAGTGGCTGTATCTCCGGAACCAGATTGGTCCAGAACTCGAACCGCCATAATTTTAGCAGTCCAACAAACTCCTACAACTCCTATTCCATTAGCTCCCTCGGCCCCGATCGTACCAGCCACATGAGTTCCGTGTCCATTCAAATCCATAGGATTGGAATCATTGTCTGCGTAATCCCAACCATTGGAACACGCGCCTAAAGAAACGCCTTTATCCGATACGCAAGAACCCGAGCTCCACATATTCGCACTAAGATCTTGGTGATTATAATTCACTCCTGAATCCACGACGGCTACGATCGTGTTAGAACAATCTGTGTTCACATCCCATGCACTTTCCATTCTCATATCGTCATTGCTTGTTCCGGGATTATTTGTAGCATATGTTGCAGTTAGCACACTTTGCCCTGTATTATTCATTCCCCATAACTGATTATAGATCGGATCGTTCGGAGATGTGCTTGCGTGATAGATAAAATTCGGCTGCACATATTCCACATCCGGATGAGTAGAATACTCAGCAACGGCCTCTTCTACAGTTTGGCCTTCTCTCAATTCAACTTGAGAAATTCCAGTCTCACCTAAATCGTTTAGTACTTTTCCATTAAAAGAGCTGACTGCATACGATTTTACTGAGTCTCCGGCATTGTCTTTAAACTTGACCAAGACTTCCGAAGATTTAAATTTTATTTTAGAATCTCTTTTATAATATTTTTTATTATCAGTATTTCCAACCGGATCCAAAAGTTTGGACCAGTTCGGAAGCACAGTCATTTCCTTTTCAGCAAAAAGATAACCGACAGAGAAGATCGAAAAAATTAGAGCAAATATGATTAATTTATTCTTCATAAGATTTATTTAATATCCTGGGGAGCTTACTTTTGCCTGGATCGATTTTGAAAATGTAGAGCCGGTTCCATTAAATTGAGAAAATGATTTCACTCTAATATACCAAGTCCCTGCGGAACTTACTGTAATCGTTTTATAATTCGGAGTATAAGGATCTCCTGCATACATTACATCTGTATCGCAGGTCACACCTGAATCTCCTTCCGCGCTAAAGTCCGAACCTTTTTTATAACAGACCCTGTAAGCACCCGAGGCCATATGAACTGCATGCTCTTTAGAATGTGCCCAGGTTACGATAATGTCCCTTCTGCCTCCCGCTCCAGAGACATCCAGAACAGAACTGGAAGCATTTCCTCCTTTTCCATTACTTGTGCTTAGAGTAACAGTAGCAGACTTAGAGCCAACGCTTGTAGGGCTGAACTTTATCAAGAACGTAGTGGATGTATTAGGAGAAAGACTGGTGACAGAAGGTTGAGTCAATATAAATTCTCCAGGATCCGTCCCGCTTAAAGCAACAGGAGTGCCCGAAAGATCTAAATTAGAACTTCCTAAATTACGGATTGTGACCGTCTTACTGGAAGATATAACTCCAGGAAACACACTTCCGAAAGAATAAGAAAAACCCGTGCCACTTGTAATATCTCTGGAAATACCATTATTATCCGAATACGTCACTGAAATTTGCGGCACGCTTCCGGAAGTTCCAACCCCAGAAAGACCAAGAGCATAACTTGCAATATTCGGATCATTACTATCTATGGAAATCGAAGCGGAGAATGTGGAAACGGAAGGCGGATTGAAAGAAATCGTAAATGTATAAGTTTTTTTAGGAGAGACCGTAACCGAAGAACCGTTTTCACCGAAACTACCTGCATCGGTTCCGCTTAAAGAAATATTAGAAATTATTAAATCTTGGTCTCCGGAATTTTTAACCGTAATCGTTTTGGAAGAAGTTCCACCGGAAGGAGCATAAAAATTCGTCTGTGCATTCGGAATAAAATTAAAACTACCTTCCGAAACTTGGATAGAAGGAGCCGGAGCTTCTGTGCCAGTTCCTTTCAAATAAAGAATATAAGTACCAATATTCGGATCATCCGAATTGATTATCAAATACGCGGACTTTACACCGGCCGAACTAGGTTGAAAACTGATCTGAAAAGAACTAGAATCTCCGTCTGCCAAGCTCGTGCTCGCCGGTTGGGAATCGATCACATACTGAGAAGAGTGTATCCCACTTTTAGAAACCGCATCCGGACTTCCGGTTAGAGTAACTGTAAAATTTCCGTCATTTTCAACCTTCAAAGTATTAGAAGAAGAGGAACTAATCAAAGCAGAACCTAAGGAAAGTGTAGAACCGGAAGAATATCTATTGCCTGCCGAGTCCGAAATATGCAGACCCTTGATACCGGAAGAAGACGGAAAAATTGGAAATAATTTCATTCCACCGCCCCCTCCCCCGCAATTCAATTGCGGAATAATCCCTACCAAAACACATAAAATAAAAATAAAACGATAATAACCTGAGCTCAATTTCGAATCCCTACTATGTTGGAATTCCTACAAGGAATCCAATATAAGTTATGATATTATTAACAAACGGAGACTACATTTCTCCCATTCTATTGCCAAATGTTTGGAAAGGTACGTCCAGAAAAATACGATCTTAAAACCAGGAAGAATTGGCAGAATAATTCTAAAAACCGGCGAAAAAAGGGAACTATATGGATGGCAACTTTTCGATATTTTGCTTTGGATCAGTTGATAGTGGGAAAATACTTGGACCTCGGGATCTTAGGTGCCGATAGGTAGTAAGAGCCTAAAAACCTCGTCCAATAGAGATTTATGACCCTCAGAAAATATTCCGTTTTTCTTTATGTTTCGGTTTTATTCTTCCAGGCACCCGCTTTTGCCCTGGGAACCTATTCGGAAGGCTGGACGGTCGCAAAATTAATCCAATTCGAGAGCCGAGGGATCGTATTCGAATCCTATGAGGGAGTGATAGAAGTACTAACCTTTGATCCTGCGGAAGAATGCGATGAGACCAGGGACGAATGTTATATGCCAATGCGCAGAAAGGCGAATTTCAGCGTTCGCCCGGAAAACGCAGATGTAGTAAACTTTCTAAGTAAAAACCTAAACCAAACTATCCTGATCCAGTTCAATATCCATAGGATCCAGCCGATCGCACTCTCAAGCAGTATCGAAGTCATTCAAGCACAATATCAAGAAAACATAATACCTCATTCCACTCCAGTAAAAGATCCAAGTGGAAGAATTACAGTTTGGGTACAAGCCCATGATACCTCTCACCCGATCGATAAGATGGTAAGTCGTAAGACTGGAGGAAAAAGAAATTTTTCCGTGATGGGAAGGATCCTAAGTTTAGAATATAAAGGCACGATCGTAGGGACCTACGAAGGTCTTTATATGGACGAGTCTCGGGGAAGGATACATCCATTCTCCATCACTTCCGAGGAGATGGCGGAATATGCCTGGAAGGCGATGAAGTATACCGGTAAATATTATATGGGAGTATCTGTCGCTTTTGTGACGGGAGCCAGAGAATCACATTACGATATTTTTGAGATTAATTTTAGGGAACCTGCGGGTACCCAAGAAAAGCCTAAAAACTAAAATTGCTCAAGTAAGATTTAGAATCCGAAGTGAATTGTCTACAAACAAGATAACCTTCGTTTCCAGTTAGAACAAGAACTTCTATATTACCTGAAAAATTTCCGGAGAGATCTTCTCTGATATAAACTTTAGCATCCGCAAGTTCTAGCGGAGCCTCTAATCCGAAGTGAAGAATATCCCAAGCAAGTTCTTCTTTCCAAAAACTTTCGTCGACCTGGTTTCCCTTCTTCCAACCTTGTTTCAGGAAAAGTTCTGGAGAGACTTTCAAATTAAAATGAGCATACACATTATGATCGGAAGGCTCTGCAAAAATTCTTAAATTCTGAGTATCTGCTAATTTGTGTGCCTCTACATAATAGGCGGCATCTTGCACCATTCCTAAGGAGGGATCTTGGATTTCGTACAAATCTCCCTCACAATTCGAACTCATTATAAAAGAGAGCACGAACAATAAGGAATAAAAGAAATGCCTAAATGAAAGTCCCATACGTTATTATACGAATATTTTTAACATGAAGAGGCAGAGATTTTTTCAGAATTTCATAAGAAAATCATTTTGGAAAGAAATTTCTTAGATTTCAAAGAGACTAAATCCTAACCCAAATTATATAGAAAATCAGACCTAAGTATCTAAAAATCCCCTCCCATTTTTTCGACTTGACAAAACTTTTCAACTATTTCGACGTCTAAATAAATGAAACCTGAATACGTAATTCATTTATTATCTAGGACTAGGGATCGGATCCAAAAACATTTGTCCGAAGAGTTCTTAAAGCAAGGGATTCGAGATCTGGTGCCAGCTCACGGAGGCGTACTCTTTGTTTTGGGTAAAGAAGGTCCGCTCACTATGAGCGAATTAGCAAAGCTCTTAGACAGGACTAATTCTACAGTGACTGCTCTTTTGGATAAGATGGAAGAATTCGGCTACATTAAAAGATCCAAACCTTACGAAGACGAAAGAGTTACTTCGGCAGAATTAACGGAGAAGGGAAAACAAACTTTAGAGAAAGTACAAAGAGCTTCCAAAGCCACACTTACAAAGCTCAGCCAGAATTTGGAGCAGGAAGAAAAAGAAGAATTCATGCGAATCTTAACTAAAATCCATTCGAATTTCGATCTATGACGCAAATTTTTTAAAACATTTATTTCGATATCGAAATAAATAGGAGAACAATTATGTTAGAAGGTAAAACTGCGGTAATCACCGGATCAGCCAGAGGAATTGGTAAAACGATCGCAAAAATGTTTTTGGAAAGAGGCGCTAAAATCATTCTTTCGGATCTAGAAAATTCCAATTGTGAGGAAACAGCAGACGAATTGGCAAAATATAATTCAGAAAGAGTCTTCTGGAAAACCTGTGATGTGACTTCTAAAAATCAAAATAAGGAATTGGCGGAATTCGCAATTGAAAAAACCGGATCCTTGGATATTTGGATCAACAACGCAGGAGTCGTTCAAGACGATCTTCTCTTAAGAATGTCTGAAGAAAAATGGGAGAAGGTACACTCTGTAAATTTGAAAGCGGCCTTCTTCGGGATCCAAAGTGCGGCAAAGTTTATGCTTAAGAAAAGCTCAGGCAGGATTGTAAACATTGGATCCGTTTCCGGCTTTTATGGAAATGCGGGACAGGCAAACTATTCTTCTGCAAAAGCTGGACTCTTTGCTCTTACCAAATCTGCGGCCAGAGAACTTGCATCCAGAAATATCACCGTAAACTGTGTAGCTTCCGGTTTTATCAATAACCAATTCGCTAAAAATGTTCCGGAAGAAATTAGAAATTCTATCTTAGATTCTATTCCTTTGAAAATCAAAAGAAATCCAGAAGAAGCTGTCGCTTCTGCAGTTGCATTTCTTTCTTCGGAAGAAGCGGATTGGATTACGGGAGCAACCCTTAGAGTGGATGGGGGAATGCTAATCGGTTTTTAGACCGAATACTTATTTTGTAATTTTATGGACAGGCAAGAGAAGTATCTAAAAAATTTCTTGCCTGTTCTTTTACTAGAAGGGACTTAACTCTTAAGATTATCTTCTTCTTATCATATGAATTCGCTTACAAAATATTGCCACTATGTTCTTTCCCTCGAAAAGGACCAAGATCCTGAAAACAAAATCTATCATGATACTGAATATGGTTTTACCTTAAAATCGGATGACGAGCTATTCGGTAGACTTATCCTAGAGATCAACCAAGCGGGTCTATCCTGGACCACGATCTTAAGAAAAAAGGAAAACTTTCGCAAGGCATACAAAGACTTTTCGATCAAAAAAATCTCAAAATTCTCCGAAAAAGATTTCGATCGGCTTATGAACGATGCAGGGATCATTCGGAACAGACTTAAAATAAACGCAGCCATTCATAACGCAAATGTGATCGTTGGTCTCCAAAAAGAATTTGGAAGTTTTCAAGATTGGTTGGCCTCTCATCATCCCAAATCATTGGAAGAATGGACCAAACTATTCAAAAAAAATTTCGTGTTTGTGGGTGGAGAGATAGTGAATGAATTTTTAATGAGCACAGGTTATCTAGAAGGCGCTCATGGACCGGGTTGTCCCATTTATAAGAAAGCATTAAAATCCAAGCCTGCTTGGAATTCTAAAAAGATAAAATAGATCTTTATTTAGAAATGAAATCTCGCCCTTCTTTCGAAAAAATCAAAACAGTATCCGAATTCGAATCTCACTATTGGTATAGGGAAGAATTACAAGAGATCTGTCTAAATTTAAAAATCTCTTCCAAAGGTGCAAAGGCGGAACTAGAGGAAAGATTAAGATCGTATATTACATTAGGAAGAGAGAAATTTCTCAAAAAGGAAAGTTCTTCTAAAACTCCAATATCCGTTCGTAGAAAAACCAAAAGTGAAAAAGAGATCACTCTTAAATCTAAAATCATTCCGGAGGGAATTCGATTTGATTCTAAATTCAGAGAATTCTGTAGAGAGTATTATGATCTCAAAAAATTCAGTTTTACAAAAGCAATGGCAGAAGCAGTTCGAGATGCAGAGAAGGTCGGGAATCTAAAACTCTCCGTCCAAGACCTTTTGAAGATATATGAAAATCCCCCCAAGGAAGAAAGACCGGACGATCGCGTTCTAAGATGGAATCGTTTCGTAAAAGATTTTCATTCTGATCCGAAAACTTCTCCGCTTAAGAACAAACTGAATATAGCTGCATTTTTATGGGGAAAGGTCCGAGACAGAGTCGGCAGTAAAAAATTCGATCCCTCTCTTTTGGAAGAATTTGCAAAAGATATTCGAATATTGGAAGCTAAGGGTAATAAGTAACGCTAAATCTGTAACGAAAATCAGCTTTTTCTGCTGGTAGACTATCCTAACTCATTATAAAATATTATTCAAAGCAAATGAAAGTTAAGTTGTTCTCAGTCTCCATTCTATTTTGTATCGCGCTTAGTTTTCCTTTTTTCTTAGGAGCTCAGTCGGAAAGTAAGGCAGTATGTTTAAATTGGGAAAAAAATTTTCCCAAAATAGACTCCAAACTATATTTAGAAATCAGCGGTTTAGAACTGATCCTCAGTCCTCCTTTCGGCGCAACTATGAGAAGCAGAAGACCCGGAGAATTAGTGCCTATCATACATGGCTCTTATAAGACCGAAGGCAACAAAGACGTATTGATCGAATTTCCGTACGAACCCGCCGATCCGGACGAATGTTCCTTCAATTGTAAAGAACAATCACTTACTCTTCGCACTAACCGAAACACCGAAGAAGTATTTGAGAGTTGTTTCAAATCATGTAGGGACAATACGAGTTTCAAATTTGGAAAAGACAAATTCAAACTTCACTTAAAATTCAAAATTTACAGGGACGAGTCGGACACTTTAAGAATAGATTCCGTTTCTTATAAAGATCTGAACCCGATAACAGGAAAACTGGCTTATTCTTTTCCTCATTATTTTGCAGGCGATCTAGTAGAATGTGCTAATTCTATCTGGGATTAGTATATTTTGAAAATATAATGCTATTTATCCAATGATAAAAGTGCTTTTTCCAATCGATGGATATGTTTGGAGTCGCCGGACATCCCATAAAGCTGTAATGCGCCTTGGTAATAAAATAGAATACTTTCCGAAATTTCCTTTAACTCGGATTCGGTCTTTGCCTTCTTAGAACTCCAAGTGATTTCTTTTAAACAAAATTCGAAATCCTGTACCCAGCGATTCAATGCAACCTTTACAAAGTTTGAAATTTCAGGCTCGTCATGTGTTTGGTTGGATAAATTTGCATAAGGACACCCGTAGATATAAGTATTTTTCAAACCTCTCCTCAACATTTTCATCCAAGATTTAATAAAGTCGGAATAATTTTTTTCTCTCTTCGCAATCCTTTTAACAAAACCTAATATAGCTTCTTCCTGCTCCAAAAGGTATGCCTTACCCAGATCCTTTTTAGAAGGAAAATGGATGTACAAGCTTTTCTTAAAAGCTCCCGCCTCTTCCAAAATTTCATTTATTCCTGTATTGGGATACCCCTTCGAATAAAATAATTTAAAAGCAGCCTTTAAGATCCTTTCCTTGGCAGGGTCTTCTGACCGGATTAAGTCCTTTTGGATTCTCATCTTTTTTCTATTCTGATTATAATTATGGTAGACTGATCTGTCTACCATAATTTATTCTGGAAGTACTGGGTAGACCAATTTGTCTACCGGAGGCTTTTTATGAGACTCATGGAAAAATCGGATAAGATCATTACATCCTTCATCGTTCCAGTCCGCAAATCCGATATAGATGTAAACGGACATGTAAACAACGGAACCTATCAAAGTTATTTTGAAGAAGCAAGGATCAAAACCTTCCAACTTTTAAAGGAAGAAGGGGAAACAATCCTAAGTTCAGACCGCCTAATAGTCCGCCAATGCGAGATCGAATACAAGGCAGAGTTAAAATATCCGGAAGATGCCGTAGTTACTACTGACATTCTTCACTCCAATCCTGAATCCACAGAGATCATGCAGGAAATTTTCCGTGGCTCAGATTCCGCATTAGTGTGTAAGGCAAGATTCGTATTGAGCCTTTTTGATGATTCAGAAGAAGTCCTTTATTCTGAGGAAGACTATCCTTACGCATTCTACCATCCGATCAGCGTAGGTTGGGCAGAGATGGATCCGGAAGGTAAGGTAAATTTAGAAACGATACAATATTATTTAGATGATGCAAGAATCCGTTCTTCTTATCAATGCGGGTTGGATCTACATTCATTGCAGGCGAAAGGGATCGGCCCTGTAGTTTACAAAGCGGAATTGAATTATTTCGATTCACTTGGTTTTCCAGATGATTTTGTGATCGTAACCGTTTATCAAAAAGCTGAGAAGAATAGATTAGCTTTTCGTCATGATGTATTCTCTAAGAAGACTAAAAAATTGATCCTTACTTCTTTTGTACATGGGCTCTTTATGGATCTAAAAAGAAAAAGACCTCATCAATTTACGGAAGAAGAAATGAAAATGATCTTTAGCGTGAAAAATAAGCCGCTCTTTGATTGAATTTATGATTTGAAATTTCACTAACGTGAGGAGAGGGTATCTTCAATGAGATTCGAACATTGGGACCCTCTCCATTTTGTTATTATTGCCCTTACTGCATTCTTCGGTTTCGGTCTGCCTTATTTCGCTAGAAAGTTCGCTTCTCCAAAAATCAAAAATGCGATTGGATATACGCTCGGCACTATTCTTCTTTTAAACTATTTAGTTTATGTAATATATAGGATCGATTCAGGCTATTGGCAGGCTCGTTATGACCTGCCTATGGAGTTTTGTAATTGGTCTGCGATCGTAACTTCCCTGGCATTATTTACTCGGAATCGAACTCTTGCCGAACTTTCTTATTTTTGGGTGATTGCAGGTTCCATGCAAGGAGTGATCACTCCTGATCTTTCGGTCACATTTCCTCATATTTATTTTTTTATATTTTTCATCGCTCATTCCGGTCTCGTAATATCTGCTCTTTATGTTGTTTTCGGCTTGGAACTAACTCCTAGAAAAGGAGCTGTACTCCGAACCGTTCTTTACAGCCAGATTTACCTGATCGCCGCTTTAATTATAGATTTTGCCTTAGATGCAAATTACGGATATATGAGAGAAAAATCCGCAGCAGGTTCTCTGATGGATTATTTAGGTCCCTGGCCCATTTATATTCTTTGGATGCAATTACTTGGAATGATCCTATTTACGATACTATATCTTCCTTTTTGGAAGAAAAACGCCAGAGCAGAATAATTAAAGGAGAATGTAGTGAATCCACACTAAAGTAAGTGCCTGTCTCGAGCAGGCACAGATTACTCGGATTCTATTCTATCTACAGCGTCGATAGGAATGATCAAGTTTCCGTCAGGTCTTAATACGACGTAGAAACTATCTTGTTGGTAGATAATTCCTCTTTCCATCGATCCATCTTTCAAGTGAAGAATACGAACTTCTTGAGAGATTGCGTGAGGAGCTCCTGGGCCTTTACTATTTAAGATATCCGTAATGGATGCCTTGTCCACCTTCTTGACCAACTCCATCAGTTGTTCTCTTTCTTTCAGGTCTTTTGGAGGAAAACGAACCATACTCGCAAACTTTCTTTCCAGATCCGCTTTTTCATCCGGAAGTATTTTTTTGAGAGAGTTCTTAAGCTCTTTAGGGGAGATCAAGAATGGATCTTTAGGAAGAGAATCTACATGAGGTTTTAGGCTCTTGATTAAGGTCTCATCCAGTTGAGCGCCAGGCTGAGATTTTTTACTCGCCTTGATAGAATCTTCGATCTTTTTAAGACCTTTCATTCTTGCGGGAGACAATCCTTTCCATGCAAGTTGTTGCCCTGATTCTATCGTTAGTTGTTGTTTATCGAATAAGATCGGATATTCTTTTGCGAGTAGTGCAACTTCTTCCTTGGTTAACCAACTTGAGACCGATTCCAAGAAGATAGCGTCGCCAGATTCCAATCTGACTTTTCCTTCTATTACTTTTACGGAAAGGGAAGAATCGGTACGTCCTTTGTTAACCGAGAGCTTAGTCCCTTCCAAGATCAGTCGGAAATCGTTAGAGCCGATAGAGATATTTTCTGAATCTTTAGGACCTTGGCTATCTAGAAGAATTGTTCCGTATCCAAGAGACACATGGATTGCATTTTCTTTACGTTCTGCAGTAAAATCAGTATCCGGCAAAGCTCTGACAGCTACGCTCTTTTCTCCTTCTAACTGAACATCGCATACGGAAGATTTTCCGGATACGATCCTTTTGCCGGAAACATCTTCTCCCGCTTGCGAAGTTTTACCTTCGATAGAACAATCACCATAAGAATAAGTAAACTTATCTAAAGTGGCTTCTCCCTTTTTAATGGAAGAATTTTGATAGAAGTATATTCCAAAAGACGCAAATACTAAAGCCGCGGTTGCGAGATATATTATAGGTTTAGGAAAAGGTAGGATTTGTTTGGAAGAAGTCTGAGGAGATAAATTTTTCAACTCCTGCGATGCGCCGGAAGTTCTAAGTTGGGACTGGATTTGGACAATTTTTCGGTACTCGGCTGCTCTTTCTGGGTCCTTTAATACGATCTCCAAAAGTTGTTTTTTCCCGGCAGCATCAAGCTGACCGGAAATATATGACTCTAATAGGTCTTCGAAACTATTCGACTGTTGGATATTTAATGCCATCTTATAGTCCGATCCCTTCCGCTTCAAGATGAGTTCTTAATAATCTGAACGCACTAAGCAAACGACGACTAACGGTCCTCTCGGATATACCAAGAGCATCCGCAGTCTCCTTGAGAGTTTTCTTTTGGATTTCCTTCAGTAGTATTATACTCTTTTCAGGCTCGGGAAGACGGGAAACCCCATCTTTTAAAGCCAAATTGAGAGAATTTTTCTCCAATTCCAGAGGATCCTCATGGTTCCCGCCTGAAAGCTCCGGAAAGTTCTCTACATTTATTGAGACGTTCCCGGTCTCTTTCTTTGTACGATTGAAATGTTTAAAATAAAGGTTTTTAGCGATTGTACAAGACCAAGAGGAGAAGCTTCCCCTTTCGGAATCGAAACGATCCATGACCTCAAAGGCCTTTAAAAATGTCTCTTGGGTCAAATCTTCGGCAATTTCGGGATTTCCTGAGAGTTTGAGCAGGAAATGGTACACTGTATTCTTGCAGGACTCGTAAAGAGTGATGAATTCCTGTTGGGAAAGACCTTGCATTTTTAGTTCAGTACGGCCGGAAAAAGGATTTCTGCTAATTTTTGGGATATTCCGATTCTGCGGAAGCAGAAAAAATAAGGCCCCCGAAAATCGAGAGCCTTATCTTTTCAGAAAACGTGGCGACTTACCAGCCCCGTAATTTTAGCGCAAGAATTGGAACTTTTCGTTATCAGTCCAAGCGCAAGGCCATTGGACCAAGAGACCGCCGTCTCCAGTCGCACCACCCGCGATATCTAAACACTGGCTGCTATGTTTTGCTTGAAGAGCAAAGAATCCATCTCCGTAAGAAAGTAATTGGAATCTTTCATTGTTTCCCCCACCGCAAGAATATTGAATTACATTCATTCCTGCCGCAGTGGATCCACCCTTCACATTCATACATTTGCCGCTATGTTTTGCGATAAATCTAAAATATCCATCACCTGTAGATTCAAGTAACCATCTTTGGTTATCTTGGTTTAGATTTGTCCACTGCCAGATATTAACGCTGTCATTAGTGCTTTGACCGGAAACATCCATTACCTTTCCGCTATGTTTTGCCATGATGCCGGAATAATCCGAACCTGTCGGATCATTCACAAAAGGAATGCTTCCTCCAACGGAAGATTTACCACAACCGTCAGATCCGCAACCTGCGTTGGAACGCCAGTCTCCTCTTTCCATTGGGTGACCAATTCCGTCGAAACATCCACTTCCTTGGCAATTCATCCAACTAGGAGCATCACTACCCCTTCTCAATCGAACTAGGTTGTTCCAAGTGTCTTGGTGATAATCGTTGCCGCCTGGATTTCTGAAATCTTCGAAATACAAACATCCGCCGGATCCACCGTCATCATGGAATGACCCATGAGCGTTTTTACCGACGTAAGCAACAGGGTGAGTTCCATCTGCTACTTCGAAGTTACCGATCTCTTTGGAATACCATCCGGAGTGTTGAGACCAAGCAACTCGTTTCATTTGTCCGTTCACTACTAGGACACTCATTCCTTCCCAGTCTGCCGCGTGACTTCCGAAACTTAGGAAACAAGTACTTTGCCAAGCATAGAAGAACCAATATCTAATAAGAACTGCATTCGTTCCAACCAGAGAAGTGTCGTAGAATATAGGAACTTGGTTATTCGAAATTGTAGAATAATCTTTATTACAAAGGTCTTGAGCAGAAACTCCTGCGGCTCTTTGAGTGTAATAAGTCTGAGGATCACTCGTAAAACATTTTCCAGAATCTCCGGAACCTGTGGTAGTCTCTTGATCAAATCTCAAACGAGGTGCAAATTGTTGTGCCAATGCGTCCTGGTCAACATTTGGTCCACCGTTATCGGCTTGGCAAAGATATAGACTCATACTATCGCAATAGCGACCATTACAGCTTGCACCAGCGATGTACATAGATTCAGGCGCTACGAATTTTCCGCCATCTTCTTCAGAAATACCTGAAGTCCAATAACATCCTGTTCTAACCCCATTATTGTTTAATTGAGAACATTTTAAGGAAACGTTATCACAATAACTTCCTGAACATTTAATACCGGTCACGAATGCATTATTATCGCAAACACGATAGTTGGTTCCTTCTTCGGAAAACCAATCTGTCCACCAACTATTGGTATGTGTGTATCCGGATTCGCTTGCGAGAAGATTTACATCATCGCAATAACGACCGCTACATTTCAAACCGCGAGTTAAGAAAGTAGGTCCGGTCTCAATTGGGTTCGCACCATCAGTGGTCCAATTCAACCAATGTGGAGGAAAAATCTCGTTATGAAAATAAGTGCTGGCTGTGCTAAATAACTTAGATCCATTTCCGCTTTTAGAAGGAAGAAGGCTGGAAAGCACTCCTAACTCCGCTCCGTTCGACGAAGACTTATCGCTACAAGCCACGAATGACCCACCGAGAAGTCCTATGATAACCAGAGTATATACACTCCGGATGATGATTCTCTTCATTATGATCCCTCTTTAGTTTTAATGTGGAGGTTTTAAGTATTTAAACGATAGGGTTATAAAAGCTTCTTAATTCTCACTTACTTTCGAAACGAGATAATATATTTTTTGAAATAAATAAAATTTCTATTTCGAAGGCTCGTTCGATTTTAATAAGTAAAGTTCGTTCTATATTTTATAAAGAAGAAGTGCCAAATCACTAAAGGGATAGCATTAAGGCTTACGGCCCTTCTTCTTTGGAGAAGCAGCTTTAAGATTTTTAGGATCCGTATCTTTGCTCATTCTGATCAATTGAGGCCCCATAAATTTTAGGAATTCTTCTAAGAAAGTAACAAATCCTTTAGAACCTCTGTTCTCGCTTATGAAGATCAAAATCCTGCGAATTGCAGGATCTTCCGTAAGATCACCTAAAGCGGTTTCGTGAACATTCTTCTTATCTTTGTCTAGAAATGCTTTTAGCTCCAAACGAAAGAATATACACAGATTGATAAAATCATGGGTGAGTAGCCTTGATTCTCCCCTTTCTATTTTTCCTAAAAGGTTAGGATTGAATGGAACTCCATATTCTTTTTTAAGAGAGTCGGCAAGTTCCTTTAAAGAGAGACCTTTCTCCATCCGGCAATATCGGAAGACGTCGCCTATTTTAGCATAAATTGATTCGATGGAGCCGTTTTCCATATTTTGAACACTAAAAAGTGTTAAGAATAGAATATGATCTGTGACGCGGCTCTACTTTGAATCGAATTCTTTTTCTGTGGATTGACTTAGTGCGATTTACGGTGAATTTTCTATTCTAAGAGTATTTTAGTTACTTTTATATATTTATTATTCCCTATGTTACTTTAGGAATTTTTTTGAATATTGCCCATTCCCTAAATCTTAGGGATTATTTCTTTCCAAGGAAAAATTTCAGACAGTAGAATTTAAGATTCAAAATTTGGTTTGGGGCTTTGTTGTATAATTAGAATGGAAACCGATACAAAAAAACTAGACCGTATTATCTCTCATCCTTCCATCTGCGGAGGTAAGCCAGTCATCCGGGGAACCTCGATCCGAGTTTTAGAAATATTAGATATGATTTTTTTAGGATTCGGATACCGTGAAATCTTGAACGAATATCCGAACATTAAGGTTTTGGATATCGAAGCTTGTTTGGAATATGCTTCTAAAAGATTACATTCTCCGATATTAGATAAAGCGAATCGAGAACTTCCGAGAGAATTTGCTTCTTCAGAATTGAAAGATGCTGACCGGAGAGTTTCTTAAGGATTTGGGCTGGACTTTGAAGCCCGCGAAGCGGGCTATTGAAATAGAAAGGTCGGAGAATTAGAGTCTTTCTCCTATGATCGGTCCTCCGATTTTTTGCATCATTCTTTCTTTAGTTAAGATCAAATCTTCTCTATTGTCTGCGGCCATCTCGGCCGGGCCGTCCAAATAGATCGCACCTTTAGGACATGCTTCTTCACACATTCCGCAGAATATACAACGTAATAGATCTATCTCGAACTTCTTAGCAAATTTATCTTCAGGATGAAGATGTTGTATCTCAGGAGTTACATGTCCTGCTTCTATCTTGATTGCATCTGCGGGGCAAATCCACATACAGCAAAAACAGCTAGTGCATCTTTCTCTGCCTATCTCATCGCGCTTCATGGTATGCATTCCACGGAAACGAGGAGAGAACTTTCTTTTCTTTTCAGGAAATTCTAATGTGACTGCGCCTTTTAGAAAAGCTGCTTTGATAAAATGTTTAAGAGTTATCCAAAGCCCATTTGCAATCGAATAGGAATATAATCTTTGGTACCAAGCGGGCTTATGTTTTGCCGCTACATTAATTACATTAACTGTTCCCAACGGCTGCCTCTTTAGGGTTAGAACGTAATTCTAACGTTTTCTTTTCTAATAAGGAGAAGATTTCCGCAGAGCTTGATAAACCTTTTGGTGCTTCCATAGATTTATTGAAGTTCTGGACCCATCCCTTCTTATTCGTAAAACTTCCACTTTGTTCAGAATACACTTTTATCGGTACGGAATATTTTGCACTAGCAACATCTTCCGTAAGATTCGTTTCTAAAACTACTATAGATTCAGAAGGAACACCAGCTAAGATTTCAGAAACCTTTTCTTTAATTACAAAGATCAGATCGAATTCGCCTTTTATGGCCGCAGATCGAATGGAATCGATTCCTTCGCCAGAAACAAAACCCGAGTCTAAAGCACCTCTAGTGTTCGGCCTTTTGTCGGTAGTATATAAGAAATCCACTTGTTCAGGTTCTTTATATTGTTCAGAACTTACTCTTGCTTCCGTTACAAATGCAACTCCGAGTTTAGATAAGGATTCTTTGATAGATTTTAAGTTTTGGTCCGACTCGTGAGCTCCACCGATCACTGCGATCTTTTTAGATCTCGAAATTTTTTCAGAAATCTCATCCAGAACAGTAGTGCTAACGCTTACTTCTCCTCCTTTATAAAAGGAGAACAATCTGTTCGTATTCAGCCAATCAACATTGAATCTTCCTTTATCACAAAGGAAATATTGGTCCTTCTCCTCGTCGATACGAGGCATATATCGGAACATTTTATTGTCTCGAACATTTGTATAAGTTTTACAACCCGTGCTACACCCAGGACATACGGAGTCTTCGGATTTGTACCACCAGACCCTGGATTTGAATAATGTTTTATGATTTAATAATGCACCGACTGGGCAAATATCCGCAAGCGCGCCCTGGTAATTATGATTGATAGGTTCTTCTTTTGCGAGACCTATGATGGAATGATACCCTCTTTCAAAGAGCCCTAGGTTGGATTCTCCCACCATTTCTTCTTCGAAACGAACACAACGATAACATACGATACAACGATTATGGTTAATGATCAGGTTGGAACCGATCTCTTCTTGAGGAATATTTCTTTTTTCTAATGTGAATCTGGAATTTCCTTTCCCTTCTTTGAAGGAATTATCTTGGAGCTGACATTCTCCAGCTTTATCGCAGACAGGGCAATCTAATGGGTGATTTGCGAGTAGGAATTCCATCGTTCCTTCTCTCGCTTCGATGACTCTATCACTCTTAGTAATGATAGAAAGTCCTTCGGTGACTTTAGTATTGCAGGCAACTTGTAAGCGGGGAATCCCCTCTATCTCGATGAGGCACATACGGCACATGCCCACCACTGATAATTTAGGATGATAACAGAAAAACGGAATATCCACTCCGGCATCTTTAGCGGCGGATATCAGATTTTTTTTCTCGTCGACCTCGTATTCGATCCCGTCTATCTTTATCTTGACCACTCGAACCTCCGTTTTTCTAAACAAGCCAGGGCGTCAAATTTCATTTGAAACGTACTATTCTAAGTTGGCAACCCGTTTCTAGATCGCAAAGATGTGAGAGCCTGTCTCAGATTCTTGAAACCCGCTTGTGGACGAAGATACAAATTCAGAGTTTTAAATCTCTGTAATAATCCGGAATTTTGGCCCATTTTTGGAACCACTGAGGATTCATCGCCCTTTGGTAAAGATAAGCATCTACTAGAACCAGGTTTATCGCAGCTTCTACAATCGGAACTGCTCTAGGTAGAACACATGGATCGTGCCTGCCTTTCGCTTCCAATGTGGTTTCTTTTCCGTCGATATTCACAGTATTTTGTTTTTTGAAAATGGTAGAGGTAGGTTTAAACGCAGCTCGGACTACCAAAGTTTCTCCGTTGGAGATCCCACCTTGGAGTCCTCCGGAATTATTTGTGCGAGTACGGACTCTTCCACTTCCTTCTTCCACGTAAAATTCGTCGTTATGAGTGCTTCCTGTTAGAAGAGTTCCAGAAAATCCGGAACCAACCTCGAAACCTTTACATGCAGGAATGGATAGAATTGCTTTTGCTATGTCTCCATCCAGTTTATCGTACACCGGATCTCCAAGACCTGGGGGAAGATTATATGAAGCAGAGCGGATAATTCCGCCTACGCTATCTCCTGCTTCTTTCATTTGCAAAATAAGAGAACGCATTTTGTCTGCAGCTTGAGTGTCAGGACAACGGACTTCATTTACATCTACATCTTCTCTGGTCTGAGGATATTTACTTTCTGCAATTTCAGAAGAGATGGTGCCAATTGTATCCACCCAAGCGACTGTTTTGACTCCAAGATCATCTTCTAGGATCATTCTGGCAATCGCGCCTGCAGCCACTCTTGCAATTGTTTCACGAACGGAGGACCTTCCTCCTCCTACGTGAGCGCGGAATCCGTACTTGGTTTGGTAAGTATAATCTGCATGAGAAGGACGGAAAGTTTCCCTTAGATTTTCGTAATCTTTGGAGATCGTGTTCTGATTGTTTACGATCAATGCGATCGGACTTCCGATCGTTTTTCCTTCAAAAACTCCGGAGAGAACTCGAACAGTGTCCGATTCGTCCCTAGGAGTTGTGAGTTTACTTTGTCCGGGTCTTCTTCTGTTTAAATCCTTTTGGATCTCATCCAATCGGATCGGAATACCCGCTGGAACTCCTTCTACAACAACTCCCACGGCTTCGCCATGAGATTCTCCGAACGTACTGACTTTGAATATTTTACCCCAACTGGAAGGCATACAGTACCAGAAAACAGGAGACCACCAACGGAAGAAAGTAGGATTCCAATACTGAGAGGAAAAGAGAATCGTTTACGCGACAGATTTCGGAGCTGTTTTGCGATAACTTCTATCAATCAGATCGAACAAAGGTGGATCCAATTCAGGATCGATTGAATAAATCACCCTTCTTGGGTCCACTGCGTTCGCAAGATTGAAAACCGCCTTTCTAATATCCGGGCGGAAAGTTTTACGATCGTAACCTACAATCTTAAGTTTTCCCTTATTAGAGAATACAGGTCTGATTGTTCCAACTCTTTCTAGAAGAGGGCGAGTTTGATTTTTGTTAATCTCTTTAATGACGCAGGTCTCAAAGTGGATCTTATGCTGGGAATCCGTAGAAACTACAATCACATAGTCTCCCTCGTTCAGAACACTTTTGTTCTCACATAAACTCAAAGCCATGAAATCGAAAAATTCCTTAACAACTCTTTCATTATATGAGAAAAAGCTGTTATTTAGGATCAACTTCATTGCTGTGACAGGGGAATAAGCCGATCTCCAATGTTGTTCACTACTAAGAGATGCAAATTCGCCCGCGATAGAAATAATAGCAGGATCGTCTTCACTATAAGAATTACTCTGTAAAATGTACAATTGCCTTTGCATATCTTCTACAAGCACGCTTCTGGAAGGATCATTCTTATATTTTTCGTAATATTCTCCCAGTCGTTTCGTTAAGAACGCAGTAGAAGGATAGTTATTGTTCAATCCTTCTCCTCTGTACGGTCTATGACTGTTTAATACCGCGGTTTTCACGGGACTTTGTATAGAAGCCATGTTTCCTATCATCAAGTAGCTAATGATAGGGTGATTTTTTACATATTCGAATTCTTCTGTGCTTAGGTTCCCATGCACTGGAAATTTCATTCTGACTTTGCCTATATCTACCATATAAGCTGCCATCATCAGATTCAATTGTTGTGCTTTAGAATTTTCGTTGTCTTTGACTGAGATCGCTTTTAGGCTCCGAAGTTTCATTGCCATAGAGATAACGGTTCTTTTGGTAAGAACTTCGGAGTCAGTTTCCACTCCGGCAGATTTCATGACTTCGATAACGTTGACCAATCCTAATTCAACATCTTGGCTATTCGCAAAATCATCTAGGATCCCGTCGATCGCCTTTGCAACGTTCTTCACATGATTTCCGTTTAAAGGATAATCTCGTAAATCTTTAAGAAGATCGGAAGCCTGTCTTGCCATCTGCAAGGTAAGATCAGGATTCACTAATTTGATATAAGAAACTTTTTTGCCGTTTACCGAATCTGGTTGGTCCGTTTGGATCCCTACCTTATGCCTTTCGGATAGAAGGAAGTAAATCCCTTGAAGTTCGAACTTTTGTAGTTTATTAATATCCGCTTCGCTAGCGTTATCTTTGCGATGGATTAAAATCTGTCCGTTCTTGTTATAAAAGTCTACAGGAATGGTTTGATTTTCCTTAAACTGTCTAATTACATCTGCATTAAACTCAAATCTTTCAAGTCTGAGAGGATCGATTGGACCACTTTGAAACTGAGTCATTATAAAAATCCATACGCATTACCACAGGGCCAAAAAATAAGCCCGATGTATATAACGTTTAAGTAAGATATCTGTTTAGTAACAAAGAAATGATTTAACCTTGCTAGTAGGCAAGAATAAATTTCCGAAATTGTGTCAATCGATCAAGAAACAGGAGTTTTAGAGGCAGAATCCGAATCGGAAGAAGTCCTAGAGGGATATGTTTCCCTAACTTTACGATCCAAAGAATCGAAAAACTCAGGATCAATTTCAGGATCCACAAGGTAGATGATCCTTCTAGGGTCGGCATTACGTTCCAGGTTAAAAATTGCTCTTCTTCTATCTACACTCAAGCTACCCATCTCGAAGCCAGAGATCCTAATCTTGCCGTTATTTGCGAACTTCGGTCGGATGGTTCCGATCCTTTCCAACATCGGTCTGATGGAATTTTTATGAGATTCTTTTATAATACAGATCTCGAAAAACACCTTACGGTTAGAATCTTGGGAAGCGACAATAACGTAATCATCAACTTTAACGAAGGGTTGGTTATCGCATAAGGAAAGTCCCACATGGTCAAAAAAGTCTTTCAATGTTTTTTCATTATAGGCAAAAAAACTATTATTTAAGATAAGTTTCATCGCCTTGAGGCCGTCCATCGGTTCTCTCCAAGGTTGAGGAGTAGTTAAGGAAGCAAATTCACCTGCAATGGAAAGTATCCCTATATCTTCGTAAGAGATAGCGTTAGTTAGAATTGACTTAACTTGCTTTTGGATATCGGTAGCTAGAAGATTTTTGCGATAATCGTCTTTGTATTTTTCTCTATAACCTTGAAGCTTTTGTACTAAAGGTTTGGTTTGGGGATAATTATTATTCATCCCTTCTCCACGATGAGGTCTGTGATGGTTCAGAACTACTGCCTTGACTGGATCTTCAATCTCCGAAAGATTAGCGATCATCAAATAACTGATGATCGGATGATTCTTAATATATTCCAATTCTTCCGGTTTTAGATTCGCGTGAGTTGGGATCTTCATCTGGGTATAGCCGATATCCGCAAGATAAGAAGCCATCATTAGATTCATCTGCTCTGTCTTCTTCTGCTCCATATCTACTTTAGTAAAAACTTTTGCAGCTCTTACCTTCAAAGCCATTGCGATCACAGTTCTCTTAGTTAAAACTTCCGAGTCCACGGGCATTCCAGCATTTTTCATTACTTCGATGATGTTGACTAGTCCGGTCTCCATATTCGGAGAAGTTTTAAAATCATCTAAGACTGCGTTTATAGATTTGTTAATCTCTTTAACATGATCTCCATTTAATGGAAATTTTTTGATATCAGATAGTAGATCGGTCGCTCCTTTGGACATATCCAAAGTGAGTGTAGGGTTAATAAGTTTATCGAAAGAAGGATCTAAGGAGCCTTTTTTATTAGAACCTGCATGGATCTTACCGATTTCAGCGGTTAAAAAATAGATCCCTTGCTTTTCGAATTTCTGAAGACGACTGATATCGTCTCCGGAGGCCATATCCTTTTTATGGATCAGGATCTGTCCGTGTTTATTATAAAAATCGACAGGTATAATTCTATTTTCTCGAAAGTGTTGGATCACTTCTTCCGTAAAATCGAATTTTTGTAAATCTCTGGCTGCGTCCATCGTTAGGTGGAAGGAACTCCTGCATAATAATATCGGCAAATTGATCCGATGAATCGAATCATTCCAATACTATAATACGTCTCTTTATGGGTTTAATAATTTGGACGTTTCAAATATGCCTGATCAAACTTGATTTAGGCTGCTTTGCAGAATATATCTACGGATCCTTTCTTCTATGGAGCTTCCAGCAAACCCGAGTCCTGTACGAGAGTCGGTTAGTATGAATGTATCCTGGGCTTTTAGGGACTTGCCGTCAGTTCTAACTTCGCCGGAGATAATATTGATCCCCAGATCCTTTAAAACTCCGGTCACAAAGTATAATAATCCTTTTCTATCCGGAGCTTCTAAGTAGAATTTTGTAGCAGAATTGCCAGGTAAGTCCTCAAACTCCAATTGAGAATCTTGTCCTAGATAAAATGTATTTCGAATATCTATTTCACTTGAGGTCTGGATCATCTCTTCCAACGCATTGTCATCAGAAAAGACGGAAGACATTAAGATACCTAGTTTGGATGCCTTGATTTTAGAATCTGTTTCAGGAGATCTAAGAAGAAATTCGTCGTAACTGATCATGGAATCGCCGTCTTTGATCGTGCGAATATCTCCGGAAAGGATCTCGAATCCCATAAAGAACATTGCCTTCACCATTTTGTGAAGTGTTCCCGGGGCAGTTTCAGAAGTCTTAAGAGTAACTCTGTAGACTCCGTATTCTTCTTTGTAGTTAAATTCTATCATAGTTTCCGCTTTCCTACAAAGCCTGCATATTCCTTGAAAAATAACACTCAAAAACCCAAGTTTTCGAGGAATGTTTTCGAAGTCTAAATGAGTAGTAGCGCCTTTTTCAATATTCTGTCTCCTAAAATTTTTCATCAATGAGACAGAAGTTCGAGGAAAATCCGCTGCTACCGGATATACGCGGAAAGCCCTCTCGAATATACTGGGGAAATCGGTGAAATTTTTTTACTAAACCGATGCGCCTTTCTTCCCGCTGGGGATACATATATGACAAATAAACAGAAATTTACCGAAGGATTCAAATTCGGAAAAGCACAAGCGACGTATTCTAACTCAAAATCAGCCGTTCCTAAGGTTCCTCAAGGAAGCCAAGCGGCTAGAGGCTCTTATTCTTCTTCTTTAGGGCCAAGTTTTGCAGGGACCGAACCTTCTTCCGAATCTCCCTTTCTAGTTCTGCTTGGGTTAGGCAGATATTTTAAGAATTATAAAGTACGACTAGGTGTCGTTTTAGGCCTTCTTTTTACTGAAATCATCGTTTATTCTGCAATTCCTTTCTCTTTTAAGTTTCTGATCGACGAAGCTTTAATTGGGAAGAATGAAACAGTTCTCTATATCACGGGCGCCCTACTGGTTGGTGGCACAATCTTAATCACCGCTGCAGGGACGGTCCGCGATTATCTATACAATTGGGTCTCAGCTCGCGCCATAAGAGACATGAGAGAAGAACTATTCATTCATTTACAAAGAGTAAATCTAGACTTTTACTCAAATACTCGTCTGGGAGACGTGCTTTCAAGATTCTCCACTGACTTGACAGCCTTAGAAAACGCAGTGCTTGCTCTGATTCCTTGGGGAATTTCTCCATTATTAGAAGCGATTTTTGGGACCGCGTTATTATTCGCCTTAGATTGGAAGTTAGGCGCAATTGCAACCTTGATCTGGCCGATTACTTTCTTAGGACCTGTATTCTTCTCCACAAGATCTACTGCAGCAAGTTACGAAAGAAAGATAGAAGAAGCCAAGGTCTTAACTGCTGTTGAGGAATCTATCTCCGCTCAAAATCTGATCCGGGTTTATGATTTGGACGGGGCCTTCTGGGATAAATTTAAAGGGAATTGTGAGAAACTATTTCATGTTTCTTTAAGGCTAGGACTGACCAATTCTTATTTAGAACGTTCTGCTTCCGGTGGAATTCTTCTTTTACAAGCTGTACTTTTGATTTCAGGTGCTTGGTTTGCATTTCATGGAATGGTGAGCGTCGGGGCTTTGGCTGCTTTTCTTCCTCCATTCTTGAATTTGTCTTATTCTCTACTTTATGTTTCCCAGTATTTTCCTACAATGAACCAAGCAAGCGGTTCCGCTAGAAGAATACTAGAGATCTTAAGAACTCCAACCTTCGAAACGGAAGGAGAACGCCCATTTGCTCCATCCGAATTACAAAATTCTATCAAACTTGAAGATTTACATTTTCGTTATAAAGGTAGGACAAAGAATCTTAGCGGAGTAAATCTGGAGATCAAAAAGGGAACTTATACCGTTATCCTTGGGCAAAGTGGTTCCGGAAAAAGTACTATTCTCAAGTTTATCTTGGGAATGATGGAACCGAACCAAGGAAAAGTCAGCTTGGACGGTATCGCAATGGAGAAGATCCGATTGAATGCACTTCATTCCATGATTGGTATCGTATTCCAAGATACTTTCTTATTCCATACAAGCATCCTCGAAAACATTCGTATGGGACGTCCGGACGCAACTCCGGAAGAAGCGATCGAAGCAGCAAAGTTGGCTGAGATCCACGAATTCATTTCCGCACTTCCGGATGGATACGAAACCATCGCAGGAGACAAGGGTTCTAAACTTTCAGGCGGAGAAAAGCAAAGGATAGCTCTGGCAAGAGCCTTAGTAAGAAATCCTCAAATTCTACTTTTGGATGAAGCGACTTCCGCATTGGATCCCATTACAGAAGCGAGGATCTTAAAAACTCTCCAAAAATTGAGAGAAGGAAGAACGATCGTTTCCGTGACCCATAGGTTAACCGGTTTGCATGCTGCCGACCAAGTAGTGATCTTGAAAAATGGAAGCTTGGAACCTTATCCTTCTCCGGAAAATGATTCACTTTCTGCGGCCGCAATCGGATTATAGAAATATGCTGAAAGTACCGACTTACGTTGCCGAGTCTCCGATAGGGGGCCTTGGAGTTTTTGCAGGCAGGGATATAGAAGAAGGTGAACTCGTATGGGAGTTCCATCCTAAAACTGTTTGGACCCTTACTGAAGAGGAAGTTCAAGCTCTTCCTGAAAGACTCCAAAATCTGATCTATATTTATTCTTATTTGTTCGAAGGGCAATGGTATTTTTGCGTAGATAATTCCCGCTTCATGAACCATAGCGATCAAGCAAACACTTTGGAAGATAAAAGTGGCGTCCAAGGAGCAAGTAATCCTTTAGGAAGGGACAGAGCTGTGCGTAAGATCCTAAAGGACGAAGAATTGACCTGTAACTATAAACAATTCGATCAGAACTGGAAGGAAAAACTTCCTTCCTAATAATCTATCTTAAGATCTTTGATCTTTTTATCTAAGGTGTTTCTGTTTATACCCAAGAACTTGGCAACTCTGGTCTTGGTGTATTTGAACTTCTTCATAGCATACTTGATCAGTCTTGCTTCGACTTCTCCCACAACAACTTCCATAGCTCTTCCATCTAATGCATCTAAATGAGCAGGGGAAAACTTGGAACTTGCAACTTCGGAAGAAGCTTCCGGATCTACACCGACTTCCACATCTTCTCCCTCGTCGCCATAAAGGATGCGTCCACTGATCTCTGAGAAATCCTGGATATCCAACATTTCGGATTGGGAAAGTACAACGGCTCTTTCGATCACGTTCTCTAATTCACGAACGTTACCAGGCCAGCTATAACTCATCAGAAGTTTATGGGCTTCTCTAGTGATTCCTTTGATCTTCTTGATATTTTCGGAAGTATATTTAGAAATGAAATGATTGATAAGAAGTGGAATATCTTCAGGCCTTTCACGAAGAGGCGGAGTCAACATATTGACCACATTCAAACGATAATATAAATCAGCTCTGAAGAGTTTTTGAGAGATTAGCTCTTCCAGATCCGCATTAGTCGCAGCTATTATCCTTACGTCTATCTTCTTAGGTTTAACCGAACCTACCGCTTCAATTTCCTTTTCTTGGAGAACTCTCAAAAGTTTGGATTGAAGATTAAGATCCATCTCTCCTATCTCATCTAAGAAGATGGTCCCTGTGTCGGCCATCTCGAACTTTCCTTTTTTGTCGGCGACCGCACCGGTAAAAGATCCTTTTTTATGACCGAACAATTCGGACTCTAAAAGATTTTCAGGAATAGCTGCACAGTTGATCTTGATAAAAGGTTTATCACCTCTGGAAGAGTTATAATGGATCGCAGATGCGATCATCTCTTTTCCAGTTCCGGACTCCCCGGTGATTAATATGGAAGCGCGAGAATCTGAAACAAGCTGGATCATCTCGAAAAGTTTTTCCATAGACTTGGATTTTCCGATCAAGGAACCGAACTTGTACTTATTCTTAAGTTCTCGTTTTAATAGAACGTTTTCTCTGGAGATCTCACGTTTTTCTTCATCGATCAGTTTTTGGATACGGATCGCCTGGTAAATTACGGAGGCAACTACCTGTAGGAAGTCCAAATACGTTTTTAGATCCACGTATTTTTTATGAACGAAGAATACGCTAACTACACCTAATACATCCGTATCCGATTTGATAGGTGCAGCAAGGAAACTAACGTTCTCAGGATTATTCTTAAAATGACTAGCGTTCCCTAATCTATTCAGGAAATTTTCATCGCTTACGATGGATTCTACGATGACAGCTTCTCCGGATTCGTAAACTTTTCCAGTGACCCCTTCACCGGGAAGATACACTCCCTTCTCCATCTCTTCTGCGGTCAGTCCTGACGCCGCGCTGAGTTTCAGTATATTCTTCTCAGAATCGAATAGAACGATGGAACCTCTTTCCAGGTTCAGAGATTTGTCCAATCTATCCATCACATCGTCAAAAATTTCCTGCAGAACTAAAGTAGAAGTTACAGTTCTAGAAATATCTATGAGTACTTGTTGGATCTTATTCTTCTGCTCCAACTGTCTGAAAGTCTGGAGGTTCTTAAAGATCTGGGCAGCCATATTGGCCAAAGTAGATACTAACTCAAGGTGCTCGTCAGAGAAAGCCTGCTTTCTGCTAGAATCGAGAGAGATAACTCCGATCACCTCGTCTTCTACAATCATTGGGACTGCTAGCTCGGAAAGAATATCATCCTTAATGGAAATATAATGCGGGTTTTGGGTAACGTCGTTTACGATCATCCCTTCGCCGGAAGCTGCAACGATACCGGTGATACCTTCTCCCACTCGGAGTTTAACTTTCGTGCGAACGGAAGGATTCATTCCTCTGAAAGTAACGATGTCCAGGACCTCATCCGTTCTGCTGATCAACATGAGTGAGCCAGAACCGACCTCACAAATTTGGATACATCTCTCCAAAATTAGATCCAGAAGACGGTCTGGATCTAAAGTCGAATTCATTGCGGTTGCCACTTCTTGAATATGGCGGAGTGGGCTGGGTTTTATGTAACCGGACATCTGCTTAAAAAAGGTGCTGATTGATGATTTTGCGGTCAAGGAAAAAACCTTAAAATCCAAGCAACTCGCTTTGTTTCCAGGAAAGAACGCAAGATTTGTATCAGAATCAATATTGGTTCAATGTTTCAAATGACATAATATTACGAATGATCGATATACTTTCTGATTATATAGGAAGATAATTTTCGAAATTTAGAACGAATTCTCGTTATGCAGAGATTTTATTTTAAATGAACCGAAAACGTCTTTCCTCTAGTAAACATTTTCTTTACCATTTTTCTCCGGATGTCCTGCGTATTTTGCGGAGAATTTTATCTTCCAGACGGGAAACTCAAAGATGGAAAATTTCTTTGTAATTCCTGTGGAAGAGAATGGATCTTAGAAAAAAGAAAACGAAATAGGATTAAACCTCCGGAAGTTCACGCGTTATCCAACGAGATTTTATTAGAATTTCTTTCTCTTTTTAATACTAGTCCGAATCTGGATGACCTTCTCCAAAACTTTACCAATCTAGCATTCAGAAAATTGGATCTTCCCGGGATCTCAGTCATGGTATATGAGCCAAGATTGGATCGTATCCTTGTCAAATCCTGTAAGAACAAAAAAGGTCCTGCTTTAGAAAAGTTGGCTTTTAGAATGGAAATCAAAAAAGGAGAGCAAAATGGACCTTTAGGACAAGCGATCGAGACTTGCAAATCTGTTTACTATAGATTTGATGAACAATCACATAAACAGATCAGACAATATGGTCGTGTGAATAAGGTAGAATCGGAACTTTCCGTTCCAATTCATTTAAAAAAGGAAGTATTAGGATTAATTAATGTTGATTATGAAAAAGATGATCCTATACAAGCGGAGAAGGATCGTTATTTTCTAGAATTGATAGCAAGTCAGTTTGCTACCACGCTAAAAAACAGAATTCTTTTTGAAGTTTCCCAAACACAATCCAGGAATTTTAGAAATCTTCACTCTGCGGCATTAAAACTCAGTAGTTTAGGATTCAAATATAGAACTGAAATTTTTCGGGTTATTCTTCTTTCTTTAACCGAATTTTCAGAAAGTAACCTTTTCGTTTTGTTAGAAAGAAAAATAGACAATGAAGGAAAAACAATTTCTACTGAAGGCCATATACTTACGGGAAGTCCAAGAGCTCCAGAGATCAAATTAAATGTACAATTAAAAGGAGACTGGAACGTACTTAAAAAACCGATAGAATCCGCAATCTTAATAGATTCCACCGATCTAAAAGAATGGAAAACTTTAGGAAGTAACGGAAAGAAAAAGCACTTAGCAATTTTACCCGTACTACGTTCCGATAATTCAGAGATCTGGATACTTCTCGCCAAAGAAGAAGAACTACACTGGAGTCCTGAAGAAATTGATGTATTAAACGCATTTGCAGTCCAGGCCGGGATCTCTGTCCAAAACTTTCACTTATTCCACCAGAGAGCGGAAAAAGAAAGATTAGATAAGGAGATAGAGATCGCGAGAGACTTACAAAGATCCTTGCTTCCAAGAAAAATGCCCGACCATCCAAATTATGAATTCGGTGGATTAATGGTGCCTGCGATCGGAGTAGGCGGAGACTATTACGATTTTATAACACATCCCACCAACAAAGAAACTTATGTGTGTATAGGAGACGTTAGTGGCAAGGGAGTTCCTGCTGGCATCGTAATGGCAACTGTTAGAACGGTGATCCATTCTTTGGTAAGAAAAAATCCGAGTACTTGGGAGATTTTGCAGACCGTAAACACTTATCTATATCAAAATTATTTTAAGGACATTATCTCTCCACGTTTTATGTCTTTAACCATAATTCATTGGGACCAGAACGAAAATCGTTTTGTATTCAGTGGTGGAGGCCAAGGAAATATTCTAGTCTATCGTAAAAAGGAAAATCGTTTAGAAGAAATTCCAACTGGAGGAGTGGTTTTAGGAATAGATCCTGAAATAGATCGTTTCGAGAATAGTGGTGAATTCTTTTTAGAACCGGGTGATTTTTTCCTGATGTTCACAGATGGAGTCTGGGAGGCAATGGATCCTTCCGAAGACTTTTTTGAAATGGAACGCCTACATAAATGTGTTTTTGATGCCAGAAAAGAACGCCTTCCTCTTCTCTTGGAAACCGTGTTAAAAAAGATAAAAAACTTTACCGGGGAAAGGGAGCAGACAGATGATATTACTCTAATAGGCGTCAAACGCCTAAAATAAGAATGAACGAATCTTTAGAATCCATTTTTCAGTCTGCTTGGTCTCGTTTAGAAAATTATCAGGACTTTATGAAAAGTAAACCTGCTGTTATCTCTTTCTCGGGCGGAAAAGACTCTGCATTACTTCTTCATTTTTATCTTTGGCTTTATAATAAAAATATAATATCTCATTCTCCGACAATTTATCATTTGGATCATTCTATCCGGGATAATGCGGAACAAGAATCTCAAATCTTAAAATATATCGGATCTTTAGCTCCTAACTCCATCTTTAAAAAAAAAAACGTTCCGAAGTTTGCCAACAAGACAAAACTAAGCTTAGAAGAGGCAGGAAGGGTTCTTAGGTTTAGAGACCTAGAAAAAATTTCCGAAAGAATAGGCGGTTATATCACGACCGGGCATCACGCGGAAGATTATCTAGAAACGGTACTCCTACAACTCATCAGAGGTGGTGGTTGGAATTCACTCCGCACATTAGGAGTTTTGGAGAATAATAGATTCAGACCATTATTATTATTCAGAGAACAGGATCGTAAAACAGCATTGGCAAAGGCTGATTGGCCCGTGTTCGAAGACGAATCCAATCATTCTTCGCAGTACCTTAGGAATAGGATCCGATCGGAGCTTCTTCCGATACTTTTAAAAGAAGGTGCTGATCCTGATAAAATTTTTCATAATTTTCACGATTCTGATACACCTAGAAGAGGAATTGCGAACCGCAAAGTAAATGAAGATGAGATTAGAACGGTATCCAGGCGCATTTTGGAAGAAGAGCCTGCATCGGTTTGTAAACAAATTTTGGACTTACATCTTAAAAGTTTAAGCCTTCATCCGCTGAATTCTCAATTTCTTGCGGACCTTCTTCATAACCTGGACAGAAAAGTTTCTTTTTCTCTCGAAAACAAAGAAGTTTGGTTTTGGAAAAGTGTTTCGTCAGATTTGTACATCTTACCCAAAACCGCATCTTATTTGAAACCGTTCAGCTATAACTCTGACTCTTTCTTTTTGAAATGGAACGGTAAGACAAAAAAGATCCCGAAAAATTGCGAGCCGTCTAACGACGGAAAAGGAGAAAAGATCCTGCTTGGAGGAATCCATCGAGACGTTTCCGAAATCCTTAGAGAGAAAGAGATTCCGGTTCCGGTCAGAAAAATGCTACCCATTCTAAAACGGGAGGGGAAAACTGTATTGCTTTGTCTTCGTATGTGGGATGCCCGTTTGGATGATATTCGAGCGGATGATTTCCAACAAGATTAGAGAGTCCAGAGGTTTATGGAAGAACTCCAAGAATTAAAGCCGGACCCATTCTTTAGAGAAGTTAAATTTTTTTCTTCTTATGCGGATGCTTCTAAAGTTCCTGCCAAAGGTATTCCCCATATCGCATTTGCTGGCCGTTCCAACTCAGGAAAGTCCAGATTGTTAAACGCAATCGTAGAAAGAAAATCCTTAGCTAAGGTTTCCGCAACTCCAGGTAAAACCAAACTTCTAAACTTTTTCTTAGTTTCTAAATCTTTGTTCTTAGTGGACACACCTGGTTTCGGTTATTCCGCAAATTCACATAAAGACCATGAACAGATGATGGATCTTTTAATGAATTATCTGAACTCTGCCAAAGATCTAAAATGTTTATTCTTATTATCAGATGCTCAAAGAGAATTGCCTGACGAAGAATTAGAATTAATTGGCACTTGTTTCGAAAAAGGGACCAAACCTGTTTTAATCCGTACAAAAATAGATAAACTCAATCAGTCAGAACTTTCTAAACTTAGAAAAAAAATGAAAAACATCCAAGGATTATATCCTATGTTGGAAATCGTTTTTGTTTCTCCTAAGTATGGAAAAGGTCTGCCCGAACTCAGAAAGATCATTGAGAATATGATGAAATCCTTGATTATTCCTCCGATGGAAGAAGACGCGATCCCTCAAGAGATCAACGAACAAGGCTAAGCGTGAGTTTCTAAAAGGTTGCCGGCGGAGTTGATTGCATCTCCATAATATACTTGTCCGGCAAATTGGACCTGTTTCTGATTTAGTTCTTGGATCGTTTTTAAAGTCTCTTCCAAAAGAGCTTTCAGTTTTTCCTGGCTTAAGGCCATTTCCAACTTACGTTTTCTTTCGATAAGTTCCATATGACGACGAGCTTCGTCTTCTGACTTTCTTTCCGGGTCTTCATGAGAAGAAACCTGATTTTTATCCAATCGGTTCAATTCTAGATCAATATCGCGCAGTTCAGACATAAGCTCCCATTCTTTATCAGAAATCAGATCAGAATGAGAAGCAGCTTCCTTCTTCTTTGCAGAATCAACCTGTTTGTCAGAATTCCCACTTCCTTCTTCATTCAAAGCTGAAAGATTGGATTTCTTTTCTTCGGTCTTTTTAACTGTGGTTGCTTTTGTTTCCCCAGCAACAGCGACTAATTTTCCATCTCTCAGTTCGTATTCGATAGAAACGTCTATGGATCGAAGTTCAGCATTATCTCGGATTGCTTCGTTGCGAAATTCTGCAACATGTGCAAGCTCATGAGAAATAACATGGAGTACAGAACTAGCCTGAGGCGCACTTTCCAGTTGCCCATGACCAATGTACTTAACCGAAGTATCTTTCGGTCTTTCCATCATGGAAGAAGATTGTATAACTCCCAGGTTCATCCTATTATAAATGTCGGCCTGGTAAGCCTTGAGTTTAGAGGTTTGAAAAAAAATTCCCTTTACTTAATAGAAAAACGTTATTTGCAATGTGCTATCTTATTAAGTATCTCAAGTATGCTTGAGTCACAAAGATCGTGAAACACTATCGCATATCTTTGCCCCATGTCGCTAACAGTTTTACGGATGACCTCTCCTGGTATCTCACAAGTAAACATTGGGGACATAATCGTGACTTTTTTGCCAGGACTCCAATTCTCATCCGAAAGAATGGATGCTCCTATCATCGATATATCTACCAGAATACCTTCGCTCCAATTTCCTTCCTCAAAAAGTTTAATCCGACTGTCTTTACGGAACCTCGTATAAAATCTTTGATCCGCCGGCAAATCAGGTGTTACCTTTTGAGGAGGGCTCATCCCGATCTCTAATCTTTGCATAGCCGGGAGAGCATACAGTACTCGGAAAAATTTTAAAAGAAGATTTCTTTTGAAGCTAAGATTATATTAAAAATATATCTGCTTCTCTCGCTAATACGATCTCAGAGAGCGCGGTAGATTGTTTTTCTTGATTGAACATTCGTATGATTTCTTCATCCGGATGATCCGGTTCATGATGAGTTAGAACCAGTTTATTTACACCTAGAACTTCTCCGCAACGTACTGCCAATCTACCGGATGTATGGCCCCAGCCGATCTTACGTTCGGCTTCTTCGGAACTATATTGTGCATCTATGATCAACATATCCGGGCTTCCGAATTTAGCGCGTAATTGTTCAAATTCGGAAAGATCCTCTTCTCTCACTTCAACGTCGGTACAGAATAAGAAACTTTTTCCATTTTCTTCTATATGATAACCGGTGCAATTGCCCGGATGTTTCAAAAGAAAAGGAGTTACTTTAAAATCACCTATCTGAACTGTTTGTTGTCTCTGGAGAAGATTGAATGTTTTTTTGGACATCATCTCATCTAAAGTTATCGGGAAATTTTCAGGATTTTGTTGGCGATCGAATCTTTCTTTTAGATTAGAAATCGTAGAATAAAAATCGACTTGAACGCTTGGAATATAGCCAGGTTTAAAAAAAGGCCAACCTTGTATATGATCCCAGTGAGTATGTGTCACTAAAACTTGGATGGTGCCACCTTGAGCAATGCCATCTTTCAAAAGATCATTTCCCAGTTCCCTCATTCCGGAACCGCAATCTATAATTAATTTCTGACCTTTTGTAGATTCAACATAAACACAAGTAGTGTTTCCTCCCACAGGACGTAATAGTTCCGGGCTTAAAGATTGTAAGAATGTAGGAACGGAGAAGGTTCCGTTCTGATCTTTGAATTCCCTATGAGCGGACTCTAGGATTTTCTCTAATTTTTCTCTGTATTCCGAACCGGAAAGCGGAGTAGGAAGAGATCCTCTCACTCCGTATAATTTTATTTTCACTGTATTAAATTAGACAACTAAGAGATTTGGTATTTGCAGGCATTCGGCGATGACATCGAATTTTCGTGAAAAACAATGGAAGATCGCTACTCGAATACCCTTTACCTCTGATTATTTCTTAAAAATAAACCCCGGAAGTAAATTAAAAAAAAACGATTTGTTTGTCGAAGAATTCGGGACATATTATCTAGAACTAGGTTCGGGTTGGGGTGAAGTTGCTGTATCCTTAGCCAAAAATAATCCAAACACTGGTTTCATTCTTATGGAGAAGAAGGCGGATCGTTTACGCAAAACAATCCGTGATCTGAAAGAATATAATATTAAGAACGTTAAACTCCTTTCAGTGAACTTCAATTGGTTTCTAGAAGAAATTTTCGAAGCAGGTATCTTTGATGAGATACTTTTAAATTTTCCTGATCCTTGGCCTAAACGCAGGCATCATAAACATAGGACTTTGAATCCCAGATTTTTAGATACGATCTACATTCTATTAAAGAACGGTGGAAAATTCCATTTTGCGACTGACTACGGCCCGTATGCGCGCAAAGGGATCCGCCTTTTTAGAAATGATCTTAGATATAAAGTAATCGATTCCGAGTTTGCTCTCGAAAGAGCAAACTTTCCAATTTCCCATTTTGAGCAGGAAAAACGGGAGGCTGGCTCCCGGATCTATTATTTGGATCGGATCAAAGTCTCTAACTAGTTCTAGTGATACAATAAAGAGTAAACGTTGTCTCCATCTTGTACTAATTTATAAGTCCAGACAGTTTCTCCCTTTTCATCGTATCTGACAGCAGTATTATCTTTATATAATACGATAATATCTTTCTTTTTGCCTGGTAATAAACCTTCTACTTCTTTATCCGAAATTTTAATCTCTTTCAAATTTGAAGAATCCGCATCAACACGATAAATTTTATCGTTACCCGCGAACCAAAGAGAGTTTCCTCTTACACTGAAAAGATTAGCAGCCTTGTCTGAAATTTCAGTCTTAGTCGCCTTTCCTTTTCCGGAAACATATACGATCTCTTTATCAGTTCGGAAGAATGTTCCATCATCAGTTGCACCGAGCAATCTTGGATTCGTATTTCCGGTCCAAGCTGAATCTATATCCTTACTCAGTTTTGCATCCGAATATAAGATCTTATCTTCTTTAGAAGAAGATTGGACTAAGAACACTTGTCCTTTTTTAGATGCAGACCAAGACTTAGAATCCAAAGGAATGGATTTATTTTCTTCGAAAGTATCCGAATAACTTGTTAAAGTTCTTTTTCCAGCGCTTTCAGTTTCTACTAAAATTCTATCTCCTGAAACCAATGCCTTTTTGAACATTCCAGACAGATTGATTGTTTGAAAAACGGAACCGGAGTTTTGATCTCTGACTTCTAAACTTCTATCTGTGAAGGCATATATTCTACGATCCGCGAGAACATTACGGAAAGGTTTAGTACTTGTGATCCTCCAAAGACGGATCGCTCTGTTTTTATCTAACGCTTCTATAGACGTTCCGTAATTCATTAATAATAGATCGTTAACGATCACCGGAACTCCAATCAAAGATCCACGATTCGGGAACGGCTGTAAGATCACAGGTGTATCTGAATCGGAAAGAACCAATCTTTCTGCTTGACCGGAATAAGGAGAATTCGGGAATTTTTCCGCGAGTTCTCTTCCTAATTCTATCACCAGTTTTTTGTATTCTGCATTTGCAGGGTTTTTAGTTTTTAACTCCGATAGGATCCTGATTCGGGCATGTAAGAATTTCTCATCTCTTTCAAGCTCAAGAGCTTTTACAATCTCAGCATCAGCAGCTTCAAGATCTCCTTTCTTAAAGTAGATGTAAGAAAGCTGGAAATGTGCATCCGGAAAGTCCGGATTCTTCTTTATAATTTCTTTAAATATCTCTACGGATTGCTCCAGAAGATTATCGTTAAAGAGTACGATCCCAATATTGTAAGGAGCCAATTCGTTTTCAGAATCCGCCTTCATAGCGCTTTCGAATTCTTCTTTGGCTTCTTTACTCTTACTTTGATTATAATAGGCGATCCCTTTACCGATTCTGGATGCAGTAAACTCAGGATTTAATAACCAAGAACGATTGAATGATTCGATCGCAGAATCATAGTTTTTCTTTTGGAGAGCGATAATTCCAAGTTGATAATGACTATAATAAGAATCCTGCTTTTTCTCCAGAACCTTTTGGAATCCTTTCTCTGCATTATCTACTTCTCCTTTTCTGAGTAAGAAGGCGTAGATTGCCTCTTGAGCGGCGAGATTTTTAGATCCTTCTGGAGAATTTTCTAAAAGAGAAATTCCTTTCTCTTCCATTCCCATTGCAAGATAACATTCAGCTACTTTAATGTATAAGGTCAGCTTTTTAGTTTTATCGTAGGCAGATTGGTAAAGAGGAACTGCCTTTTCATAAGCCTTGCTGTCGAAAAGACGATTTGCCTTTTGGATGGTAGGAACTACTTCGGAGAACTTTCTGTTCTGGTCTATAGTTTGTTTTGCTTCCGCGACCTCAGGAAGATCCTTGGTTAATTTCTCAGCCTTTGCTAACCAAGAACTTGCAGAGTCATAGTTTGCCTTTTCGTTCTCTTCTAAAGCGATCTTATAATAAAGAAATGCCAATCGGAACTGAATAGATTCGTTATCCGGATACTTCTTCATTAAATTCTTATAAGTATTTTCTGCCTTATCGAATTCTTTTTTATCTTCGTAAGTTCTCGCGAGTACGATACCAGAAAGTGGATCATTTCCGGTAATCGCTTCCAATTCCTTAGTGTACTGAGCAACTTTGGATTGGTTTTTCTGAACAGAATAAAGACGGATCAACCCTTGGAGAGCAGGAAGATTTCCTTTTTGTATGCTCAAAGCTTTTAGATAATTCTGTTCTGAAAGTTTTGCATCTCCACTTATCTGATACAAACGACCGTAAGCAGTATAAACTCCTGGATCATCCTGATCCTTTGCTTTCGCTCGATCGAAATAGGTTTTAGCAGATTTAGTATCTCCTTTGCGAAGACGTAAATCTCCTTCATGGATCAACTCGGAAGATTCCAAGAAAGCGCCAACCTTCTTCGTTTCTTCATCTGACTTTAAAGTATCTAATTCATTCTTAGCAGTCTTATATCTGTGCTCGGAAGCAAGAAGATAGACTAAGTTTAAGACCGGTTCCTTATAATTCGGATCCAATTCGCGAGCTTTGCTAAAAGAAACCATTGCCTTTGCATTTTCACCCAAAGACTTTTGGTTCAAACCGATTTGGTTATAAATAGTTGCGTTTTTAGGGAAGAATGGAATGGCTTTTTCTAAAACAGAGATTGCCTTAGGATTATTTCCTGATTTGCTATAAGCAGATGCAAGACCTGAATAGGCTTCTAAATAGTCTGCTTTTAATTTTAAAGAAGTCTCGAATGCCTTAACAGCGCCATCCATATCGTTCGAAAGGATCTTAGCATTTCCTAAAAATACAAATGGAGAAGGGTTCTTAGGATCTAATTGAGTCGCAGAAGTGAAAAATTGAACTGCTTCTCTGTAATTTTTTACCTTTAAAGCAGCATTCCCTTTTTCTAATAAACCAGCCACTTTAGTTGCCGAAGCTGATTGTTTTGCAGATGCTAAATCGGGATCAGCACTTCTAGCCTTCTCAAAATAAGATTCTGCAGCCTCGTAATCTTTTACTTGAACTGCAGTATCTCCCAATTGCATGTACAACTGGGCTTTAAATTTAAATTTATCTTCGGGAATAGACTTGAGAGCTGAGTATGCCTCGTCGTATCTTCCGATAGTTTTTAGTAATACTGCTTTTTTGAAAGTATAAGCACTTCCGTCTACTTTAGGAAGTTTTTCCAATTTAGAATAAACTTCTAAAGCGTCCTTATTTGCTCCTTGAGAAGTGTATAAGATACCGAGAGTCAAAAGAATTTGCTCATTTTCCGGATCTAGCTCGGTTCCTTTTTTCAAAGAGTTCAAAGAATCTTCCGTTTTTCCTAAACGATATTCGGAAGATCCGATCAGATAATAACCTTCTGCAGTTGGATATGCTTTTACAGCTTCTCTTCCTTTAGAAAGAGAAACTTCGAACTTTCCTTTCTGAAAAGCGGAGTTTCCTTCGTTAATCAGTCTGGATGCTTGTTTTAATTTTTGAGCGGCGATAATGTCCTTTTCCAGGATCGCATCTTGAGAATTCGATTTTCTGAAATCTTTAGAAGCACAATGTACCGAAAAAATGGAAACGATAAAGAATATTATAAAATTAGAAAGTATACGATTCATCATTTGTATCCCTTATAGAGAATCTTCAGATCTTTAATGGGAGTTTTTTCCCTAAACTCTTCTCCTCTGGTCAAAACGGAAACAGTCCAGAGTCCTCCCGCAGGTAAATCCCCTTGCCAAACAACATCCCTTCCTAAGTAGAGAGAAAGTTTTTTGTTTTTTAGATCCGTTTTGAATGAGAATGGACGGCCGATATCTTTGTCTACATCCAAGTATTTATAAGTGCTGAGTGTTTTTCCATCAGAAGGAAATTGGAAGATGGAGACCTTCTCCTTTCCAGCTACAACTCCCAAAGAAAGACCGTTTAAGTGGAATGTTACTGCCACAGAACCGTCCCCATGATCTACAGGAAGTAAGAAGTAACCTTCAATCTCTAACTCTTCCGGAATGAATGGAAGAGAATATACTCCATTCCAGCCATTGGATAAGTTCTTCTTTTTTGCGAATTCCAGACCATTCGGCCCAAAGGGAGAAAATCCAGATTCTCCGGATGGTTTCCAGAATTCTAGCTCGGACAATAACCCATATCCAAAATAAGGAAGTGCCAATTCGACCAGACGATCCGGTTTTACATCCAAGATCCCTTCGTAATATACATAAGCACCGTCAGCACTTTCTTTTAGGAGCTCCAACTGATAAGCGCCAGGAGTTAAGTTACTGCGAAAGAAGGGAGTCTCTCCCTGCTTATATCCATCCAAAGAAACGGATAATCCGTTAGGAACTGTAATTACTTTAGCAGAACCTAATGTACGATCTTCTTCCCATTCTTGAAAGAGGAAACTTTTTTTGCCCGCCCTTACTTGAACAGACTTAGTAATCGGTTTTTTTCCTTTTAAGACTACTTGAATGTCTTGGATCCCTTCTTGGATTGGCACTTCAGTCAATGGAGTATTGCCTAATGATTTACCTTTCCAAAGAATTTCAGTGTCACCGGAGGATGCTCTTACTGTTAAAGTTCCTTTGATGGAAGAATTTACGATTTCTTTAATTCTCGCTAGATCCGGTTTTCTATCCCAAACCGGAACAGTGGTTTGTTTGGATTCTAATGAAATAACTCTATCGGAAGATTTCCAGAAGATTGCTTGATTCCATGCTCCCACTTCTTCGCTGGAAACAGGACGCTTGAAAGAAAGTTCGAAGTTTCCGTAGGAACTTGCTTCCACGGAATCTTTTAAATCAAATTTAAAAGTCCAACCAGTTTCGGACTCGGCTACAGAACCCAAAACCAAGACATCCACATCTTTGGATTTTAATTCTTGAGCTAATTCGGTTTTGTTTTTCCAGACATCCGGAGAAATTTTGGCGTTCGAAAATTTGATATCCTTCCAAATCAAACTGATCTCTTGATCAAAGTAAGACGCCAATTTTTTATCCACAGATTTAGGATATTCTATTGGCGAGAACGCTAAGATCGGAACCTCATGCCCCGCCTTACGAACCCGAAAGTCAGTGTCGGATTCCCTAAAAATGAATACACTCTCTGAGTCGCCTATCGGCTTGTAATACGGTTCTTGTATCAGCTTAGAAGGTTCGTTCAGCTTCTGTACCGAGGAGCAAGTAAGCCCAAGACTCGTAATAAGAGAGAATATAATAAGATTACGAAATGAATTGTTCCCCATCCCGTAAAAAAATTTCCCAGGGACTGATTTAGCAAATCTTTTCCTAGTTCCGGAAAAAATGAGAGCCTTTTTAGAAAGAATTATCCGACCTTGGTTGGTCTGTTTAGATTATTGGAAGATTACGATATTTATGCGAAGAATGCATATAATAAGAAAAACCCCGCTGCGTAAGCGGGGTCCTTTAGAATAGAAAAGCGGAAAAGAGAAAAGAAACTAAATTAGAAAGTTTCTTTCGCGTTGAGTTTCAACTTTTCTTTTTGAACGTCTTGCTGGACGTATTTAGTTTCGTTCACTTGCTGAGCGGTTCTTGCTACTTCGTCCGCGTTGGCTCTAGTAGCTTCACGTTTCTGCAATTGAGTGCGAACTTCCTCCACTGTGGAAGCCTGGCTTAAAATGCGAAGTTCTTCGCTGGACGCTTTCAACTCATCCACCAGGTTATTGTATTCTAAAACGTCGTTTTTCTTAAGAACGATGAGTCCTTTCAGTTCTTTTACGGACTCAGGTCTCAAAGAAAGGATCAGTTTTTCAGTCAACTTTTGGTTTTTCTTTAGAGTAATCTCTCTGTTTCTTTCCAAGATGACTTCGGACTCCTCTCCAACTTTAGATACTGCAACAGAACCTTCTAATACTGCGAATTTAACATCGCAATGAGCTTCTGCACAGTTCACTTTTGTACCTGTTGGGTTTTCAACAGAAGTTAAGAAAGTAGTTCCGCGAACTCCCGCAAGAGCAGTAGGAGTTACTACGCTGAAATCGGAGTTTTTGTTCTCTTTACGAACCAGAGTTACAATCCTTCCGTAGTTCAGATTGACTTTAACGTTAGTTCCTTCGTCTCCGACTAGAGCAGCAATAGATACTTCAGTCTCTTTGGAAACTTTGATGATGCCACTTTCGGCAACCATGATCTCTACGGATCCGTTTTTACCGGTAAGGATAGTGTCTGCAGCAGTTACAGTCTGACCGAATTCGGCTTTTTTCTCACCTTCGGCGGATTGGACTTTTACATCACCGTTCAACCAAACAATCTTAGCTGTTGAAGAAACTGCTTCCGATTTAACTTGGCCACTGCTTGTTTTAGGACTACAAGCGATTAGATAACTAACTGCTAGTAGAGTCATTAGAATTAGGGTGCTTTTATTTTTTAACATATATTCTCCCCCGCTTTTTAAGCTTAAGAATCCTCTAGATATAACAAACTAACAAGGACTTTTTACCAATACTTCTGTTTAAACCATTTTACAAAAAGCAAAAGATTTGGTTTGGAAAAAAATTTCCTAAAAATGTCCCTTTGGCAGATTATATTATAAAGTCTGAAAACTAACCCTTAAGGGTTAGCGATTTGAGAACGAATTCTATTTTTTCTCTACCTTTTTAGGCTCAATTTCAGGTAGAGAATCTAGTTCTTCTTCCAATTTACACTTCGGATAATGATCCGCACTTAGACTGGAGCCTACCCAACCGAATGCTTCTTGGGAAGAGATGACATGAATATCCCAACCTTGCACAATATTCGGACAATCCCAGACCTTATTCTTACATAGAACCTGGCTTGCTTTAGGTTTTGGATAGGCCCAAGCAGCAGGAGGATGAAGACATTGCATCTCCACTTCCGCTAATTTACGCATACGCTTTACGTTTTCTTCAAATTGTTTGAATAAGTTCACCAAAGGGTTGGCAAGCACTTCGTTGAAGTAACCCCTGGATGTATTATATGCCAAGAAGTACACCAATTCTTCCATTACATATTCTTTATCGTGAGAAAAGGAACTAACAGTATGGATATATCTTGCTATCTTTAATGAGTCGGTAAGAAGTTCGCGTAATAGATCTTCCGATTTATCAGGAAGTCCTGCGTCTTCTTCGTCGTCTGGTGTGGAATCACTTTCTCCATCATCCACCATCATCTCAGCAAAGAATGTTTCATCCGGATTTTCTCTTTCAGATTTTTTAGGACCAGCTGCCGGTACATCTATATTGTCTTGTAATCCTAGAGGAACATGGTTAGAAGCAGCGGAACATACGAATTCGGGAAGATCCAACTTCTGCATGAAGTTAGCACATTGTTTCGCGATCCTTGTTTTTTCGGTATCGTCAGGAAACGGTTTGTTCCAATGGTCCCCCGTAACCCTAGCGATATCCATAAAGATCCCGCCAAGGAAAGAGTATCTGCGTAACATTTTGTATTTTAGTGCATCCGGGATCAAAACAATTCCTAGAGCAAGTAAACCTAGTTCACAGATATGTTTGAAAAAGTGAGGATTTGTTTCGTAAACTTTAAAGAGTGCGAGTAGATGTTTCTTATTATTGATCCCGTTCCGAATAATTCCCTTAAAGTTGAATCTATTCTCTTCGTACATGAATTTTAAGAATTTTTTATCCGTTTGCTTGAGTTGCGAAACGATCTTTTCGGCAAGTTTGTCCTGGATTTGGCCGGTTAATTCTTTAGTTAATTTTATCTTAAATTCGGGATTGTACTGACCCTTAATTTCTTTCAGTCGAGTAAGAGCGGATTCTTTTACCTGAACCTCTTCCTTTACTAGAATATTGCCGCTATTGTCTTCGATCGCATTTAGGAAACGTAACATATTTCCTGTGTCGTAAACGTTTACGAAGTTTAAGACCTCTTCGATCGAGCGGTATTCTATCGATTTAGGATTTACTTTCATTCTTTAAGTGATCTCTACGTGTGATTCTAAACGGGTTTTCCAAGCTTGCAAGCATAGATTCCAGGCTCTTTCTTCTTTCCGTACTTATATCGGTCGCTTCTCCCATAGAAAACAACATTTTGCATCCAGGGCCCGCGTCGCAGCAGTCGGAAATATCACATTCTTCTTTATACTTTCTCAATTCCGGGTAACTTTCCAAGATCTCACCTTTGGACAAATGTAAGATCCCCCATTCTTTAATACCTGGAGAATCGATTAACACGATATTATCGTCCAGGACCAGAAAGTTGGAGTTTGTAGTCGTATGTTTACCCTTCTTAGTGGAAAGACTGACCTGAGAAGTTTTTTGCAATTCCCTATCCGATAAGACGTTTACTAAGCTAGATTTTCCGACTCCTGAATTTCCGACCAAGTAGGTCGTTTTAGAAGAAAACTTGGAATAAAGTTCTTCTAGACCTTGGCCGGTCTGGCAAGATACGATAATTACCTCATAGCCTAGATCTTTATAAACGGAAGAGCGTTTAATCGCAGTTTCTCGATCCACTAAATCCGATTTTGTGAATATGATTAGAGGAGGGACCTGGGACAGATATGCCGCCGCTAAACATCGATCCAAAAATCCATCTTTAGTTTCAGGATCTTTTAAAGAGGCGAGTACTGCAATTTGATCTACATTTGCACAAAGTACCTGTGCATCCCCCTCTTTACTTTTACGTAGAAGTTCGTTTTTACGGGACAATCTTTCTTCGATAGCCCATTCTCCGCCTGATTCCATTGCGCAAACCCTGTCGCCTACAACAAAGGGATGTCTTTCTTTTGCGGCAATATTTCTGAGCCTCCCTCTGAGTACGGCTCTTACTCTTCCTCTTTCGGGTGAATACAAATCATAGAAGGCCCCAAAGACCCTTGCTATCGTAAAAAACTCCTTTACTGGAATCGTGGAAGTAGACATTCTTAAGCCTAATTTTACGGGCACGCGATGAAAATCATACGCAAATTCGGACCAATATTCGGTCTTGTTTTAGCCGCATTCCTTCTGCAATCGGCGCTAATATTCGGTTTGGATTTCAGATCCTTGGATCCGGATCGTACGATCGTGCTTCTCATCAGTTTGCCTTTTACCACATTGGCCGCTGTTTTTGTTTGGATCTGGTTCAACGAGTTTGGACCCGCATGGAACTTATCATCCGCACTTTCCAAACTGACGGACCAAGAATACGTAAAATACCTTTCTTCGTTAGATAAATTCAAAAGTGATCTTATTGCAACCAACATCACAGAAAGTGTATGCGATAAAATACTGAAATTTCTACCAAGTATCATCGATGCAAGCAGGGCCAAAATTTATTTATGGAGAGAAGATCTTGGAAAATTCTCCCCTTATCCTCGAGATATCGTAGAAGACCATTTTTACATCTTCGATCCTTTCCTTTTATGGATCACTGAACACGATAAAATTTTTTATTCCGAAGAATTTGTAGATAACGTAAAACTACAACAGATCAAAGAACATGCGCTTTCTTTCGCGGCAAAAACAAAGGCGGATCTTCTCGTTCCTTTTATCCTAAATAAAAGCCTCTTAGGAATGCTTGTCTTAGGGCCTAAGAACGATGGAAGAAGGTACACTGCTTCCGAACTGGAAAAACTGAACGAGATGCGATCCGTTTCTGTAATGTCACTTTCCAATTCCATTTTTTACGAAAGACTAATAGAACTTACTGAAACACTGGAAGAAAAAGTCCGTCATAGGACCCAGGAATTGGAGAGCGCGCAATCTCAGTTAATCATGTCCGAAAAAATGGCTTCTTTAGGAACCATGGTTGCGGGGATCGCACATGAGATCAATACTCCAGCCGGAGTGATCAACGGTTCCGCAGACAATCTTGAATCGAATATGAATTATATTGTAAAGAACGTATTCGAAATTGTCAGATTTGCAAGAAACAAGAAATTAAGAAAATCATTCGAAGTCGCACTTCTTCATATCTTGAGAGATCGGAAAAAAAGCCAGATCATGGAATCCAAGGATAAGTTTCGGATCAAAAGAGAAATGAAAGAAGAGATGATCGAAATGGGAATAGAAACTTCCCTAGCAGGAGAAGTAGCCTCTTTCATTATCGAAAACGATATTATGGAAGTGAGAAAGTACATCTTGGAAATTTTAGCACAAGGCGCAAAACCTGGATATGAAATGCTAAAACATGCCTCCAATACGAATCGAAACATTAAAAATATCAAATATTCTATCAAAAATATTGTTCGGATCGTAAAAGCTTTAAAATATTATTCTCACTTAGACCAAAGCAAATCTTTCACTAGCGCGGATTTGATTGAAGGTATCGAAAACACTTTGGTGATCATGAACAATCAACTTAAGTATGGAGTAGAAGTGAAGAAGAACTTCTCCGCAATTCCTAAGGTTGTATGTAATCCGGATGAGCTAAACCAGGTCTGGACTAATCTAATCCAGAATGCAAACCAAGCCATTCGAGGCCAGGGCACGATTGAACTATCTGTATATTCTGCCGGCGACACAGTTACGATCGAAGTACAGGATGATGGCCCAGGAATTAATCCTTCTATCAAAGATAGGATCTGGGATCCATTCTTCACTACTAAAGACCAAGGAGAAGGTTCCGGGCTTGGTCTTGGTATTGTAAAAGGTATCGTAGAAAAACACAAAGGGAAGATCACAGTGGAGTCCATGCCTGGAAAAACTGTATTCAAAGTTGAACTACCTCTTAGACCTCCTCAGCCAATTGCAGAGACAAATTTAGAAAAACCTGCCGTATGACCGCTAAACCCAAAAAGAAAAAGATAGAACCAAAGGCAGAGAATTTTTACGACCTAGTTTATAAAATCGTAAAGAAGGTCCCGAAAGGAAAAGTTACAAGCTATGGTAGGATTGCGGTTCTAATCGGAAAACCCAGGGCGGCCCGGGCAGTTGGTTACGCATTAAATGCATTAAAAAAAAGTCAAGAGCAGAAGATACCTTGGCAAAGAGTCATCAATAGTATGGGAAAAATTTCCCACAGAGGAGATACTCCTAGAGCAATTATACAAAAAAAACTTTTAGAATCGGAAGGTATCAAATTTTCTAGAGAAGAGGTCGTGGATTGGAAACGATTCGGCTGGCCTGATTAATTTAATGTAAGGTCCCAAATGCAAAAGCCGGTAGTATTAACAATCGCAGGTTCTGACTCCGGAGGTGGAGCGGGGATCCAAGCAGATCTAAAAACTTTCAACTCCACCGGATCTTTCGGAACATCTGTGATCACTTGTTTAACGGCTCAAAATCCTGACGGTGTCACCGGAATTTTAGAAGTAGATCCTGATTTTCTAGAAAAACAACTCGTAGCTGTGCTTTCTTATTTTCCTGTGAAGGCGATCAAAACCGGAATGTTATTCTCCGAAAGTCTAATCCTGAGAATTTCTAAAATCCTAAAAGAGTACAAAGCTAAAGGTCAAAACTTCAAGTTAGTAATAGATCCTGTGATGGTTGCCACAAGCGGAGCCAAACTTTTACAAGATGAAGCAATCCAATCTCTGATCTCAGAATTAGTCCCAATGGCAAGTCTCGTTACGCCAAATCTGGATGAGGCAAAAATATTAGGCTCAGGTGAAATTTCCAAAATCGATTCAATGGAGTCGGAGACAATTTCCCTTGCTAAAAAACTAGGTGTGCCTGTTTTATTAAAGGGTGGACATATCAAAAATTCCAAAGAGGCGCTGGACGTATTAGGAATTCCGAATGGAAAAACTATAAAATATACAAAACCTTTCGTAGAGGACTTTAATCCGCATGGAACCGGATGTACTTATTCTTCTGCGATTGCGTCTTACTTGGCCCAAGGATTTCCTCTTTCAGAATCTGTGCCTAAAGCAAGGGAATTCCTACATGCGGCAATTTTGCAGTCGTTCCCCGCAGGAAAGACAAAGACATTAAATCATAATCCAAAACTCTAGTTTTTAGGAACGAGCCCCAATTCTTCCTTAGAGGCTTTTTCTAAAATTTCCAATGGAAGTGAACCTTTTCCTAAAACAAAACCATGATATTCTTTAATATCGAAGGCTTCTCCTTTGACGGACTTCCAATCTTCTCTCATTTTTAAAAAAGAGATCATCCCTATCTTGTAAGAACAAGCCTGCCCCGGATAGACAATATATCTTTCAATCTCTGCAGAAACTTCTTTAGGAGCCATCCCAGTATTGTCGGACATATATTGGATCGCATCTTCTCTGCTCCAACGTTTATAATGAATTCCAGTATCCACAACTAAACGAACGGCTCTAAACAGCTCGGCTTGTAGTCTTCCTAAATCGATGTATGGGGCGGAGTAAAAATTATAATCTTTTGCAAGTCTTTCCGCATATAAAGCCCAGCCTTCTACAAATGCAGTGAAATGTGTGGTTCGTAGTTTTCTAGGTGCAGAAGTTAATTCTTGGGACCAAGCAATCTGCAAATGATGTCCTGGAATTGTTTCATGATAAGTCAATGTGTTCATCCCGAACTTAGGAATTTCTTTTAAGTCGCGCAAGTTTGCGTAGAATACTCCGGGACGTTTTCCATCCAAGCTTGGTTCTTCGTAATACGCTCCGGGTGCCCCTGCTTCTTTAAATTCAGGAATTCTTTCCACTTGCACTTTTGCTCTAGGCCAAGACGGGAAGATGGGTTTAGATCTTTCAATCGATTCTTTTAAGATCTCTTTATAAACCTCTATGACTTTTTCTTTTCCTTCCGGAGTATTCGGGAATTGAAACTCAGGTTTTTCTCTCAACTGCTTCATGGTTGCTTGCAAATTTGAAACTTTGATCCCTGAGGTTTCTAAAATGGATTTCATCTCGGTTTGGATCCTCGCTACTTCCGAAAGTCCGATAGAATGAACGTCCTGTGGAGAAAGATTTGTTGTAGTATGATATTTTAAAGTATGTTCATAGAACTTTTCGCCGTTCGGAAGCTTCCAAACTCCTGCTTTATTATCCGCTGACTTAAGCTGTTGTTCTAAAAAATTTTGGAGTTTAGAATAAGCCGGATAGACCGAGCTTTCTAAAATCTTTTTCACTTCCGCTAAAGAGGAAGTTTTCTGTTCGGAGAGGATTTCATCATTCTTCTCTAATTTTTTGCGGAGACTTACGTAAAGAATATTCTCTTCCGGATTTTTAACCCGGAAATTCTTTAATTCATCCAAGACCCTTCGCAAAATAAAATCGGGTGGGATTACACCGTTTGATTGTCTGATCTCCAAACCACGGATCACTTGATCCAATTTTGCAGAAATCCCTTTGAGCCTAACAATGTAAGATTCCACATCTTCATAATCTTCTATCATATGAGAAGTTGCTAAAAAGGAAGGAATATGATTTTGAACGCCAAACAGTTGGTTTACCGGATAAGAATTATAAATAAATTTTTCGTAATCGGCAGCTAACTCAAGATCCCATTCTAAAGCCTTATAATAGATCTTATCTTCTCCACTTAATCCGGAAGAATCGTACGTCTTAAGAATTTCCAAATCTCGTTTCGCTTTGTCTGCTCTTTCCATTTCCTTTTCAGGAGAAGAGTCCGACCATTTGTAATTGTGAGAGGTAATCCCCCAAGAATCCAAAATCCTAAGAGAGGTTAGCGTTTCCGGATCATCCAGAACATTCTCCCAAAAGATCTTTTCATAATATAAACCTAATGTGATAGGTCTGAAATTGATCGTATGCCAAATTAAAATTCCTAAAGAAATGGCAAGTATAGTAATAGTCGATAAAGAGATGATCAGGATCTTCTTCAGCATGGATGGATACTCCGATGTTTAGAAAAGTGGAATGAGGATCTTAGATAAAAATACGAGTAAGAGTGTCCAAATTGCGGAAGAAGACGCCGCAAAAGAAAAATGGTTTTCCCAATTTAATAAAGGAACGCATACGAATAAGAACATTCCGAAATAGGAAAGATAAGGATTGCGAAGATACAAAGTCTTCTGCCATTCGAAAAATCCTTCTCTAAAATCTTTTGCATCTCCTTTGAACTTATTCAAAAAGATCCATTCTGAAACGAATCCGAAGATGGAGAATGTAAAAAAGAAAAAGGAAATGAGAAGTATCCAAGACCAATCTAAGAATGGGATCGGATTCAACGCGTGTATGATTGGAAGTGCAAAAGCAATCAGAGCCGAAAAAGGAAAAAAGAATGCCGTCCTAAATAATCTACTTTCGGATAAAAATTTGAAAAAAGGAATTCTTCCAGGTAACTGGTAAGAACCGCAAAACAAACATTTTTCCGAATCGGAAAGAATGGAAGAGCCGCAGTTCCTACAATAAAAATTCTTTTTGGAGACTTCGGCTGCTTCCGACACTTAAAACCTCAGACCTTTTTAATTAAACTTTCAATCAAAGCTCTTAAGAAAGCTTCCTTAGGAGTTCCACTTTGGATCGGTTTATTATTAATAAATAAACTAGGTGTACTATGGATCTCTACCTTCGCTGCATCATCTACTTCTTTATTGATCTGATTACGGACCGCAGGAGAAGATAGACAAGCTCGGAACTGATTCATATCCAATCCTTCTTGTTGAGCTAAACTCAGAACGGAAGCAGGAGAATGAGCGATCCTATTTTCGGTATTTCTATAAAGTCCTTCGTAAACTGCAGGGAATTTATTCTGCTTATCCGCACATATCGCAGCAGAAGCAGCCACACAGGAACTCGCATCGGGACGGGGAGATTGGACCAATCGGTTACAATTCGCGTCTAACGGGAAATTTTTATAAACGATTTTTACTAATCCTGGATAATCTCTCAAAATTCTTTTTAGAATATGAGAAGTGTCCATACAATGGCCACAATTGAAGTCGGCAAATTTTACGATGGTAATCGGGGCATTAGGATCTCCTTGAATAGAAGAGCCTTGCAGATCAATTGAAACAGGTTGTGCTTTTTCGTAATCAGCCAATTGTTTTTGGATCTGAGCTACACCTGTATGTTCTCCATCTACTAAAGAGTCGTGGAAAGATTTTCCTCCGATCTGGCCTGCCGCTAAGAACAATAAAACTACTATATAAGTATTTAAACCTTCCAGTTGAAAGATGCTGAATGCTTTTTTCAACGACTTGTCCTTATAGTCTTTAATTTGGAAGAAGGTCCCTGCAACCAAGATCAAAGTAGAGATCCAAGTAACCGCGCAAAGTCCGCAAATCGCATCTATATAAAATACGGAAGCGGAGAATAATCCAAGATCGATCACCAATGCTACAAGCAAAATGTAAAAGGAAAGAAGAAGGTAACCTTCTTTGTTTTCAGGACTCTTTTCGGATCGGATAAAAAGGTATGTAACGAATCCGTAAAATGCGAATCCGAAAAGTGCAATCGGAAGATCTCCTAACCAAGGAACATTTCTGATCGCAGAGATGCTACTTTCGGAAACCTTAGAACAAGAACCAGATTCACTGACTGCATCACAAAGAGACTGCGCGAGTCCATCTGCAGTCTCTCCTCCGAAATATTTTCGGATCAATAAGAACGAGATAAATGCAGCGATACCGGAAATTACGGCAAGAATAGAGCTAGGGGACAGTTTTTTCATTCGGGACTCCGATTACAAAATACCTTTATACGTACCAGGAAGGCATAAGGAAAGAAAAAATATGCGGATCGGTGCTGATAAACAGGAATTAAAAATTAATCGGAGCCCAGGCTTGTAATAGCTTCGGCCAGATCTATTTTACCTTCGTATAAAGCTTTTCCAGTAATTACGCCATACATTGGAACAGAAGTCCCTAATGTAGATAATGCCATGATGTCTTTTAAAGAAGAAATACCACCGGAGGCTATTACTTGAAAATTATATCTACTTAAAATTTCCTTATATGCGTTAAGGTTTGGACCCGCCAAAGTTCCATCTTGTGCGATGTCCGTGAAAATAATATTACGGATACCTGCCTGTTTCATTTTTTCCAGAAGGTCCAGATACTTCACGCCGGAGTCTACTTCCCAACCTGCTATTTTGACTATACCGTCTCTGGCATCTACCGCTACGACGATCCTATCTTCTCCATATTTTTTCAAAGCGAAGTCTAAAAGTTCCGGATTGTTTACGGCAGCAGTTCCTAGAATAAAACGATCAATACCAATGGAATTGTAATATTCCAACTTCTCCTTATCGCGTATCCCTCCGCCTAGTTGGATCTTTAGATTAGAAGATTTACGAATTTTTGAAATAGATTCAGTATTAATCCCTATCTGATTTCTAGCACCATTCAGATCGACAAGATGTAGGAGGGTGGCACCGTTTCTTTCAAAACCTTCCGCAAGTTTCCAAGGCTCGGTGGAGTAGATTGTTTTTTCGTCGTATTTACCTTTGAATAATCTGACAGCGCAATTATCCAACAAATCGATGGCCGGAATTAAAATCATAAGGATTGAATAAAATTCTCCAGAATCTTTAGACCGAAGGAGTAGGATTTTTCGGGATGGAACTGTGTTCCGAAAATATTTCCTTTCTCAACTACTGCGGGAAACTTCTCCCCATAATAATCGCAGAAACCGGTAATCGCGGAACTCTCCACTCCAACGGGACGGTAGGAGTGTATAAAATAAGCGAATGATTCGTCTTCTAAATTTTTCAATAAATTACTTTTAGAAGGATTTCTTTTATATAATTTATTCCATCCGATATGAGGGACCTTGTAGTTTTTTCCCTTAAACTTACGGATCTTACCTTTGACATAACCGAGTCCAGGAACAGTCGCATTCTTATTTTCGGAAACAACTTCGTCGGAATCTTCGAACAAAATTTGAAAACCGATACAAATCCCGAACAAAGGTTTTCCTTCCTTAACATGGTCATCCACGAAAGTTCTCAAACCGGATTCATTTAGATTTTTCATTGCCTTATCAAAATGCCCGTCGCCAGGAAGAATGATCGCATCCGCCTGTTTCAAAACGGAAGGTTCCTTAGTATAAGAAAAATCTTTAGTAAAGAGTGAGATCGCTTTTAAACAGGAGTGGATATTCCCCATTCCGTAATCAAGAACGGCAATCATTCCAAAACGCCCTTGGTAGAAGGAATTGCTCCGCCCGCAGCAGGATCAATCTCAATCGCCATTCTCAAAGCCTTACCGAAAGCTTTAAAAATAGATTCATGAATATGATGACGATTTTCCCCATAGTGAACATGAACGTGAAGATTCATCTTTGCATTCAAAGCAAATTTCTGTAGGAATTCCAACGACAGCTCAGCATCGTATATTCCAAACTTACCAACGAGTTCCGGACCGGTGTATTTATAATAATACCTACCACCCAGATCCACAGCAACAGTGGTAAGAACCTCGTCCATTGGAAGGGTATAATGACCGTATCTTCGGATACCTGCTTTGTCTCCCAACTGCTTGTGAAGAGTCGCACCAAGAAGAATAGCAGTATCCTCAACGCTATGGTGACAGTCGATTTCTATGTCGCCTCGTAACCATAGATCAATATCCAGAAGACCATGTTTAGAAACATGGGAAAGCATATGCTCGAAAAACGGGATTTGAGTATCGAATTTATAATTTCCTGTACCCCGAATATTCAGGGAGAGCTTGATGTCCGTCTCCGAAGTTTTGCGTTCTTCTTTCATTCTATCCTGACCCTACTTTCCTATTAATTATCGTGTCAATGAATTCCAAAAATAAGCTGACGGAAAGTCCCCAAGGCCAAAATTATCCGTAGGGAAAGAAATCCCTCCAACCACAAGTCGAAGTGGCGGAATTGGTAGACGCACTGGTTTCAGGTACCAGCGGGTAACACCGTGGGGGTTCGAGTCCCTTCTTCGGCAAAAAATTTCACTGATATTAAATTAAGATCTAAGGGACTCGAAGCGAGTCTGAGAAAGCAAATATAGCGACCCTTAGGGAGCGTAATGTTTGCGACCGAAGGACAGGATGTCCTGAGGCTCAGACGAGACGCCTCGGAGCTTAGTTTACCAGGATGGTAAACTGCGTAAAGGCGAGTCCCTTCTTCGGCAAAACTAAGTAAGACAAAAAATTCAAGATTCGAACGTCGGAAATCAGTGATGAGATTTAAGGATCATCAACGTCATACGCACGTTAATCCAAAAAAATCTCCAGATTTGCCAAAGAACGCAGGTACGTAATCTTAGTAAGGTTTTTCCAGGTACCGAAGTGAAGTCCCCTTGGGTATACGCATCCCTTAGTTGTGCATTTTCCAACGGAATCCATTCCTTTACGTTCTCAACTTTCATCTGTCCCTCCCATTTATTCCGGAATCGCCCACCATCCAGGCTTAGCTTTTGCCTTATAAAGGAACAAGTAGTGTAGAAGCAGCTTGATCCAATGGCCTGCCAATCCGATCTCTCCGGTGGTATATTTTAAGGATCGCCCGAATTTCGGATATTTCTTGTAGTCCGGAACCACAGGGTACACGGTCATAGAAGCAGCAGTTCCGTTAAATAATCCTTTTCCGGCGGACGCGACGCAAGCAGCTCCCATCTCCGCCATTGAGGCAGTATGACTTGGGAAGGGTTTTTCCTTCAGGATCATGTCGGCGATACTTTTAGCGACAGCGCGTCCCATAGTTGCGGAAGGCATTCCGGTACGAGGAGGTGTAGGAGAAATTTGCACTCCTTCTTCCGTTTTCATAACTTTTGAAATCGGATGAGGCGGAGCGAATGCGATCCCAATAGCGAATAAGTTCGGAAACGAAGGCGATTGATATGTTTTAGGCCAATCTTTAGGCTCCCATTGCTCGAAAGATTTCGCTTGGTAGTTTGCGTCTACCTTCATCATTCCATTCGGAGCAAATAAGGTATCAGTGATTTCCTGGCCGGATTTGGAATAGGCTTTTAATCCTACTCCTGAAAAAGGCGGGATTAGCATTGTAAAATCACTGCGAACATATCCTGATTCCCCATCTAGAGTAACGAAATAGATCAAACCGTTTTCTAATTTGGTTACATGGGAGCGAGTCTTCCATTGAATATCTCGCTCGGCAAATAAAGACTCCGCGAAAATTTTACTGCTGGTAACATAGCCGCCTTGCTTCAAGTGCATTCCTCCCATTCCAAAATCGCCCAATTCGTATTCATTCGAGATCCAGAGTAGACGGGCACGATCTCGCACTCCAGCTTTACGCAATTCATAGTCTATATTGAATAAATATTCGAATGCTGCTCCTTGACATGTGCATGTTCCATGCCCAGTCCCGATCACAAAGTTAAGAGTTTCTCCGGACTTCATCCTTTGGATCGCTTCTCCTAATTTTTTGCTAGCTTCCTCAGCGTGTGAATAAGTGCAAACAGACAAGCTATTCCCATGCTGAGGGCCCAAACCTGGAGTCGCATCGAAGTTCAATTTAGGTCCGGTAGCGTTCACACAAAAATCGTATTCTATTGTTTCTCTCTTTCCTTGTTCTTCTCCGGAAACATATTCAATAGTTACATAGGATCCATTGCCTTCAGGCCCACCTTCCGGATGGATACTAATCGCTTTCGCTTGCACGTAACGAATTCCCAATTTGTCATATACCGGCTTCAACTCGAAAGTGACTTGGGAAGGTTTCATTGCCCCGACCCCAACCCAAATATTAGAAGGGATCCAATTCCATTGTGAGTTCGGTGTAACTACCACGACTTCGTGCTTTTGTTTTACATACTTTTTAAGAAGTGTCGCGGCTGTATGGCCGGAAATTCCGCCGCCTAAAATTACGGTTTTCATACATATACCCCTATAGGTATTATATCAAAAAAGGAAAAAATCCAAACTAAAAAGGATACTTATTCGGATTTTTAAAGAACGACAATTGTCAGGTCGCTTCTATTGAAACGACCTATTTTTGTTATTGTTTTACGCTTTTCTTCCTGAAAACCAAAAGTAAAACGCAGGAACGACGAACCTGCTCAGCACTGTTGCTGCAATCTCTCCGAAAATCAAAGACACTGCCAAACCTTGGAAAATAGGATCGAATAACATAACGGAAGATCCAACAATCACTGCTGCCGCGGTCAAAAACATCGGACGAAAACGAACTACTCCCGCGTCTAAGACTGCTCTCTTCAAATCCTTACCTGCATCAATCTCGGCCTGAATAAAATCCACTAAGATGATCGAATTTCGAACTATGATCCCTGCTCCGGCGATAAATCCAATCATAGACGTCGCGGTGAAGTAAGCTCCAGAAACTAAATGCCCTGGGATAATTCCAATAAGGGAGATCGGTATCGGCGCCATGATGATGATCGGAAGTTTATAATCTTGGAACCAACCAAGCACCAATATATAGATCAAGATCATCACAACTGCAAATGCCCCGCCTAAGTCTCGAAAGACCTCATACGTTATGAACCATTCCCCATCCCATTTTACTGTCGGCTGTTTTGTATTCCAGGGTACCTCCGAAGTGTAGATCGGATATTGAATTTTAGGAGTCAAAGAAAGAATACCGTAAACGGGAGCTTCTTCTTTTCCGGAAAATTCAGCGGTTACATACTCTAATGGTTTTAAATTTTTTCGATGGAGTACTTTAGAAGAAATTCTTTCTCCTTCTCCTAATAAATTCTTTGGAGAAACAGATCCTGAAAATTGGGAAGATAGATCCCAACTTGAAAACGGAGAATATGAGGATCTAAATTCATTCGGGACGGATAGGTCGACAGAAATATCTTCAGGATGATCCGACTCGGATAGAATGAACACCGGAGTTTCTCCGAAAAAAAATCCCGCATTTTTAGCGATCATATAAGAAGGAATTCCTGCAAGTCCACCTTTATCAAATTTGAACGGATATCTGATTTTAGGTCTTATTTCTGAAAGACTAGAATCCAGATCTACTACTCCTTCTTGCGCTTCCGCTATAGAACGGATCTCTTTAGCTACTCGGATCCTTTCCTTTTCGGTCGGCCCGTATATTTCTATTACTAATGTAGAAAGAACAGGAGGTCCAGGAGGAATCTCCAATATTTTACTAAGTACAGAATTTTCCTTATTATATTTTTCTAAAATAGGACGAATGGACTCTATGATCTCATGACTCTTTTTTTTCCTAGAATCCTTGTCTTTTAAAACTATATGAAGATCCGATTTCCATTCTTCTCTTCTTAAAAATGTATGTTTTACCATTCCAGAAAAGGAGAAGGGTGCGGGCTCTCCGGCAAAAATCTGGATCTTCTCCACATTCTCTTCCTTTAAAATGGATTTTGCGAGTTCGCCACTTAATTCTACGGTTTTAGAAAGTGGGGTTCTAGGATCAAAATCCAAAGTGATTTGAAATTCGTCTTTATCGTCGAATGGTAACATCTTCACTTTCACCGCTTTGAATGCCACTAAGGAAATCGAAATAGCAAATAATGCGAGGATCAAAGTAAGCATTTTCATCAAGTTCGATCGGGATTCTAAAAGCCAGCCTGCTATTTTAAGATAAATCGCATCTAAGCGAGAAATTTTCTGACCTGCGTTTGTAGCAGTATGCTCTTTCAAAATTTTTAAACTAATCCAAGGAATAACGGAGAAGGCTACAAAAAGAGAAAGAAGCATTGCAAGGCTAGCTCCAACGGGGATCGGCTTCATATATGGTCCCATCAATCCGCGCACGAACGCCATCGGCAATATTGCAGCAATTACGGTAAAGGTTGCCAAGATAGTAGGATTTCCTACTTCCGAAACTGCATCCAAGATAGATCTGATCTTTCCTTTATTTCCAGGAAAGGCGAGATGCCGCTCTATATTCTCCACCACAACTATTGCATCATCTACGAGTATCCCGATCGAAAAAATAAGTGCGAACAAGGTTACACGATTTAAAGTGTAATCCATGAAATAATAAATTGCCAATGTAAGAGCTAACGTAACCGGGATCGCTACGAACACTACGAAAGAAGCGCGGATCCCCATCCATAAAGCGATCAAAACTGAAACTGAAATAGTCGCGATAAGAAGATGTTCAATAAGCTCCTTGGATTTTACTCCTGCTGTGCTGCCATAATCCCTGATCACACTCAGTTTTATTCCGTTAGGAAGATCTTTTCTAAATTCATCCGCACGTTCTCGGATAATTTTCGACAATTCTTCTACGTTAGTACCTTTTCTTTTGGAAAACACGATTGTGACTGCATTCTCCCCAACATCGGGATTTTCCTTTTGAAAGAAGAAGGACTGTTTGATTCTCTCTTGAGGACCCTCGTATACTTGTGCTATATCTCCGAGTTTAACAACCCTTCCCCAACTTTGTTTGATAGGGATCTTATTTAGATCGTCAGTATTTCGGATAGAAGAACCTATCTCTATGTCATAAACATTTTTGACTCCCCAATTTTTCCCTGCAGGAAAGTCGGAAGAATTTGCCTGAAGACTTTCGGCCAATTGGATAAAATCCACACCGAACTCTTTCATTCTTTGGGGATTTGCAATTACTCGAACTGATTTTTTTCTTCCTCCTAATAATTCCACTTTGGAAAGATCTGGGGTAGAGGAAAGCTCTCTTGCCAAAGGAGAAACTAAAGTACGAAGAGAATAGTCGTCCTTTTCAGTAGAACTGAATGTGATAGCTAGGAAAGGAACATCGTCGATTGTATAAGAATTTACTGATGGATCGGAAGTATTCTGAGGAAGTTGATTTCTGATCTCTAAAATTTTATGGTGGATCTTAACCAACGACGGTTCTAAAGGTTCACCCACCTTAAAACGGACAGTGATCAAAGACTGGTGGTCTCTAGTTGCAGAATATACGTATTCCACTCCCTCTAATCCCCAGACGGATCTTTCTACCGGTTCCGTAATTTTTCTTTCCATTTCCTTTGCAGAATATTGAGGAGAAGAAAAGGAAATATCCACCATCGGAACTGAAATCTGAGGCTCTTCCTCCTTTGGAGTTAAATATACGGATAAAATTCCTGCAAAGATACTTACTATCGCAAAGATCGGAGTTAGCTTAGAGCGGATAAATTTTCCCGCAAGTATTCCTGCAAAGCCTTCGGCTTGTTCTTGTTTATTATTTCCCATTATCGTTTTCCTCTGAATAAAGGATGAGCTGAGCTCTTGTTCTTAAATATTCTAAATCCATAAACTCTTTCCTAGACAAAGCGTCCGAAGTCCTGGAAAAACTTTCCGCTAAACTAGAAGCAGGAATATTACCTCTTTTGAATAATGTTTGAGAAAGAAGAAGTTGTTCGTATTGGATACGGTAGGATTGTTCGGAATCTTTTCGATTTTCAGACAATACTCTTTCTTTCTCTAAAAGGATCTTAAAATCAGAATTTTCTTTTAGTCTTGCTTCCTTTGCTTTTGTTTCTGCGACATCCGCTTGGATCATAGCTTCTTTTTTGGAACCGAGATCAGTAGGATTAAGAAGATTCATTTGCAAAAAAACACCAGCGTTGTATGAGTTTGCAAAATTCCTATCTCCGTTATATCCATACGCTTCCGCGTAAACTCCTACCTTAGGAAGAAATTTTGAATTCTCCATCTCAACCTTCTGTTTAGATATATTTGAATGAGATTCTAGAATTTTAGAAATCGCAGTACGCCTCTCAGATTCGGAAGATGGCAAAGGTAAAGCTTCTTCATAAAAACGAGAGGAAGAAGTTTCAGAAGGTTGTAAATTTTCCAGCGCGCCACCGGACAATATTCTGATCGATTCTAAGGACTCTTTTCGATAAAGGTCCTTCTCCTTTATTTCAGAAGAAACCCTAAGTTGAACGGATTTTAATGCCAAAGAACCGGAATGTCCGATTGGATTCCCTGCGGTATCCAGCCTATACGCGTTTACAAAGAAGTCCAACTGACGAAGTATTTTTTCTCTTTCCTTAACTCCGTCGGAAAACACTAAAGAAGAATGAAATGCTACAGCCGTTTGAATATATAAAGTTTTTCTAAAATATTCAGATTCAAGAACATAAGATTGAAGCTCTTTATCTTTAATTTCCTTGAAGGCCTTCCCAGATCCACCTTCATATACGGAAAACTCAAGACCTAAAGTTCCCCGTGAATAGATATTGTTTCCCGGGTGATTTAAGGTATCTTTCGCAAATATATTTGCCGAATTCGGATTTATATTTTGATAAAGTTGGTTGTTGGAATCCAAAAAATTGGAAAGATTAGACCGGTTGCTTGCAGTAGAAAAATCGGATTGAGTTGCAGATCTTTGGCCCAGTTTTCCCGTAAAATTTAAGATTGGATCGTTCGTTTGATACGTACGAACATCTGTGTATAATTTTGGAAACCAGTGTAAACCCGCTCTAGCGCTTGCGGATTTCGCGGCTTCTATCTCCAAACTTTTTGTTTGTAAAGAAGGAGAATTTCCGGCGACCTTTTCCCATACAGAGAAAAAATCCATATTAGGATCGGAAGCCTTGCTAGGAATAGGTATCGTACACAATACCCCACCCAGTATAAGCGATAGAGCGGATTTAGATCTCATTGGATTTACCTATCAGATCCGCATTTCTTAGGGATGCCCAATCGAGTAAGAATAAACCCCATAGGACAAAATCCTGTCATGGAAAAGAGGATCATATTGATCCCAACTAAAAGATTTAGAACAAGTCCCCACTGGCTGAAAAAGTTCGCGATGATTAAACCTATCAAAGAGACGGATCCCGCAATCAGGAACAAGACTCTCTCCAAGTACCAGCTTTGAGTGTTTGTATTCTCCATATTATATACCCCCCTAGGTATATAATATCCATATACCCGTAGGGGTATATGATTAGTCAACAGAAATCTATAGATGCAATAAATTTAAGAGCGTCCGAAGCCTGTTCGAACGCAATAGCAGAAGTGTGGGATTGCTTAAAAGGAAGGGATTATAAGGAGAACGCGGCTTTAATCGCTTTTTTCAGGTTTTTTTGGATAGAAACAGAAGATTTCTTTTCGGAAAAACATCTGTCCATATATTCCTGAACATATGCCTCACCAAATTTTTTGAGCGCCTGACTCGAGGCTTTTAGTAGGATTAAGGTTTTTTCACAATCTTCATCCTTATTATGCAGACTCTTTTCAAGCGCGTCCAGCTGACCTTTGATCCTATGTAGTCTATGAGTAAGTTGTTTTCTTATTTCATCTAATTCCATAACGTATACCCTGTATGGTATGTGCAAATGTCAAGTATTATGCTAAAACCTTCTCCCCATTATAATAAAAAAGGATGGATCACACATCTTATTGCCGGATCTTCTATCTAAATGAAAGCCATTCTTAGTCTTTGTTCCGTATTCTTAATTTCTTGCGTTGGTTCCGCTCAAAGAATGCAACAGGTCTATGCGGAACATCCGGACATCAATGAGGCATGTTTACAATTCCTCTCTTCCGGAAAGTATGCTTCTATCGAAAATGAGAAAATTATGTTGGATACTTTGTATAAAATATCCGAGCAGAATATCCGAGAAACTTACCTTACCGGGCAAATTGTATATGTTCCAGAAGTAGGAGAAGGAAAACATCTACAACTTAACAAAGACGGAAAACTCGAATATTATAGGATTAAATACGAGACCTTTCATGCTAAAGAAGGAACTGAATTCTTTTGTGCAGAAAGACTTCGTATAGATCTAGAGAAAAAGTTTCAGGCAACTGCAGCAAAATTAAAGAAAAACCCGTTAGATCTAAAGGCAAGACAAGAACTTGAAACCAATTTAGGATCTTATCTTAAATTCGCAAACGCAGTGCAAGGCAAGTCTCAGATTGTAAGGAACTTTCTATTCTTCTCTCTTGGAAAATATATGAAAGGTGATCAAGGGATTCCTGTTTCTCCCTGTGAATTCACTCAAAAAATATTGGAGCCCATTACAATCGCAACGTCAGGTCTAACAGACGCTGATCCTAAACTTGCTTGGGCGGCAAATATTCAAATTTTCACAGCTTATGAGTTAGGATTTACGATGGCAGGGTATTGCAAGTAAATCTTCGACTAACTTTGTTTAGAGATAAAACAATTTACAATTCTTTCGATTCTTCTTGACCTCAACTAATTCAATGCAATAATCTTGGCCCGACAATTTATGCGGAGAAGTTTATGCGTTCCACAATGATGGATTATCCACTGGTTTTGCCTTCCATTTTAAAAAGAGCAAAAGAGGTTCATCCTCATAAGGAAATCGTAACCAAATGGCATGATAATTCCATCCAAAGATTAACTTACGGAGAATTTTACAAAAGAACGATCCGTTTGATGAGTGCATTACGAAAAGCGGGTGTAAAACCCGGAGAAGCAATCGCCACTTTTTGTTTAAATCATTCCGTTCACTTGGAATTATATTTTGCAATCCCGAGTATTCGAGCAGTTCTTCATACGATCAATATTCGATTATTTCCGGAACAACTTACTTATATCATCAACGAAGCTAAGGATAAATTTATCTTTGTAGATAAATCTTTAGCTACTGCGATCGAAAAGAATCTAAGTCAAATCCACGGAGTCCAAAAGTTTATCATCATCGATGACAAGGAGAATATTCCTTTCCCGAATCTTCCAAATGCGATCTCGTATGAAGATTTTTTGAAAACAGGAGATGAGGTTGAAAATTTCGAAATTATAGATGAGTTCGAAGCAGCAGGAATTTGCTATACTTCCGGAACGACGGGGAATCCGAAAGGAGTAGTTTATTCTCATAGATCCACATTTTTACATTCTATGTCAATATGCATGGGAGACGCATTGTGTATTAGAGAATCAGAAACTGTCCTTCCGGTAGTTCCGATGTTCCATGTAAATTCTTGGGGAATTCCTTTTGCTTCAGTGATGACCGGATGTAAGTTAGTATTTCCCGGAAAACATCTTTTAGGAGCTGCGCTTGCGGAATTATTAGAATCTGAAGAAGTTACATTAACAGCGGGAGTTCCTACAGTTTGGAATGTTCTCTATCAACACTTAAAGAAAACGAAATATAATCTGAAACTCCATACTATGGTAGTCGGTGGTTCAGCCGCGCCTCGGGGTCTAATCGAAGGTTTTGAAAAAGAGTTCGGGATCTCCATTCTTCACGCTTGGGGAATGACCGAAACTTCTCCCGTTGGAACTGTCTCTCATCTTCGCGGTTTTATGAAAAATTGGGATGATAGTAAAAGATATTCTTACAGAGCTAAACAAGGTGTGCCTGTCCCCGGGGTAGAGATCCGTGCAATCGATGATAACGGTACAGATGTTCCAAAAGATGGAAAAACTCCCGGTGAACTTTTAGTACGAGGACCTTGGATCGCTGCATCTTATAAAAGCGGGGAATCTTCCGAATCTTTTACCTCCGACGGTTGGTTCCGCACAGGAGACGTTGTAGTCCTTGATGAATTCGGTTACATGCAAATCACAGATCGCAAAAAAGATCTAATCAAAACAAGAGGAGAATGGATCTCTTCAGTAGATATGGAAAATCTTGTTATGGCAGATCCGGATGTTCTAGAAGCAGCAGTTGTAGGAAGAAAGGATCCAGTAAGAGACGAGGCCCCAGTAATCTTTGTGGTTCCTCTAGAAGGTAAAGAAGTAGATCCGAAGAAGATCCATGATCGACTGAAAGATCATTTTGCTCACTGGCAATTACCAAAGATAGATGATATTCGGTCGGTTTCTGCAATTCCAAAGACAAGCGTAGGCAAGTTCGATAAGAAAATTCTAAGAAAAGAATTAGAAGAATAGACCGCTAGTATTCCCATCCAATTCTAGGAGAGTGAGCAAATCTAACGGCATTTTAATCCTAGTACTTGGGGCTTTGACTGCAATTGCACCTTTTTCGATCGACATGTATCTTCCGGGTATGAATGAGATTGCAAAAGATCTTGGAACTCCAATCTCAGACGTGCAACTAACGTTAACTAGTTTCTTTTTTGGAATTTCCTTCGGACAATTATTTTATGGGCCGATCATAGATCGTTTCGGCCGTAAGATTCCTTTGCTCATTGGTCTTACGCTATACATAATGAGTTCATTAGCTTGCGGATTTTCGAATTCAGTTAATGCATTAATTTTCTTCCGCTTTTTACAATCCTTGGGCGCTTGCGCAGGAATGGTAATCCCAAGGGCAGTCGTAAGAGATGTGTTCTCTCCTCATGAAGGAGCTAAAGTCTTTTCTCAGATCATTTTAGTAATGGGAATCGCTCCGATACTTGCTCCTACCGTAGGCGGACTTCTTTTACAGTTTGCAAGTTGGAACTGGATATTTTTTACTCTTACGGGAATTTCTACTTTGATGCTTTTTGGGTCAGTCTTGATATTTCAAGACTCCAAAGGAGGAGATTCTTCTATTTCTCTTAAGATTGCTCCAGTGATCAAAGAATATATTGAAGTCTTTTCCAATCCGATCTTCAAAACATATGTACTTAGTTCCGGATTTTCCGCCTCAGTAATGTTTGCCTACATAGGAGGTTCTCCGTTCGTGTTCATGGTTTTGAACGGACTCACTCAAACTGAATATAGCTATTTATTTGGATTTAACGCTTTCGGTTTGATCCTCTCAAGTCAGATCAATCGTATTCTTCTTAAAAAATTCGAAGCGGCAACAATTGTTAAGTATGTCGGATATTCCTATTTGATACTTTGTTCTTTGCTTGTGATCTTCCAAATTTTTGGCCTAGGATTTATTCCTATGCTTGTTTTGATCTTCTTCTTAGTGAGCGCTTTCGGACTTATTGTTCCGAATGCTTCTGCACTTGCAATGGCCCCTTTTTCAAAAAATGCAGGAAGTGCATCCGCTTTAATGGGAGCATTGCAGATGGTATTCGGTGCCGTTTCCACTGCGGCAGTTAGCCTTCTTCATGACGGAACCGCTTATCCGATGATCGCAGTGATGTCGATTTCCGGCGTTATGTCTTTAGCTTCTCTATTTTTCTTTGGAAAAGCTCATAAAAGAATTAAAGAATCTTAATATTCTTTCTTGATAAAATGAGAAGAAGGAATGATGGACCCGAGAATTCGGGTCTTATCAAAGATCTGTTTTTGTTTAATTGCGGGTATATCTTAATTCGCTGATAAGCACCACTTTTTGTGAATGTGGTTCCAGCAAATTGTCCGCATAAGAATCCAACAACTTTCCTAATCTATTTATTTGAGGAAAGTCCCGCCCGGAAATCTGGGAGTTTGGAATATGGTCCAAGACCTCAGTATTGGGTCGGGTATTCAAGGCTAGCCTCCGGATTGGGATAAGGCGAAGAATTGAACCTTCTCCGAACCATGTCAAGCCTATTGGACATAATTCGGAAAGATTTTGGACTCAGCTTAGAATCCTTGATTTAGGCGATTCTAAGCTGAGTATCTCGAATCGGGGCCACTTTAGATTATAGCTTATTCCTCGGAGTTAAGACCGAGTTTGGACTCTATAGCCTTTATTCTTCTGGCCCATTTTTGGAAATTGACCACGTTCTTGATATTCACTCTGAGTTTTTGGAACTCCGGGAAAGTTAGTCCATAGTCCCAGCCCACATAGATATCAGGCTTAGTGAGAGTATTTCTGACAGAAGTTCCTCCACCTACGATTGTCCCGCTTGGGATGCTAAGATGATCCGCGATGCCACAACCTCCGCCGATAGTAACGTTATCTCCTATCGTTGTAGAACCTGCGACACCAGTGTAACCCGCAATTACAACATTCTTTCCTAATACACAGTTGTGACCGATATGAACTAGGTTATCGAATTTACAGCCGTCGCCAATGATTGTGTTTTCCAGACCGCCTCTATCGATTGCGCTATTGGAACCCATCTCAACATCATCTCCCACAATCACTGTTCCGACTTGAGGGATCTTGTTGTGTTTACCGTTTGCAAATACAAATCTGAATCCATCTCCGCCAATAGTACAATTTCCGAAAGATCTAAATCTTTTTCCTATAATGACTCCGTGGTGGATCACGTTATTCGGCCCTATATGGGAACCTTCTCCGACTCTTGCCCCTCTTCCGATACGAACTCCATCTTCTAGGACAGAGTTGTCTCCGATCTCAGCATCTTCTCCAACGGATGCAAAATTTCCTATATAACAATTTTTACCGATCTTTGCTTTAGGATGAACGAATGCATTCGCTTCTACTTTGTTTTCGAACTTATGAGGAGGATAGATCAGATCTAAGACCTGAGCAAGTATTAGATCCGGTTTATCTACAACCAAACAAGGCACTTCTAATTCCTTTGCAAACTCGGAAGTAGTAAGGATGATAGTAGAGGCTGTCTTCTTAGCCTCGTTTAACATCTTCTTATTTGCGAGAAAACTAATGCTGTTCGTAACTCCCGGGTTAATCGGAGAAACGGATTCCACCTGAACTTTTTTGGGGTCCGCGCAATTTTCTATTTTTGCTCCGGAAATTTTGGAAGCCAGTTCTTCCAAGGTATATCTAGCCATTAAGACCCTCTTTCCTAGACTTTTAGTATCTGCCAACGTATCCATGGATCGAATTCGGATCTATCCGAAATTTCAGAACGAATTACTTAGATAAGCTAATGTATATCATAGAGAGGTACTTATCTAAGGATTAAAGATAAAGAAGACATAATACGGAAAAATGACCCTTCTTCCTTTGGAAATATCCCGTTTGACGAATTAGCTTCCGAAAAAAATCTGTAATACATTAGAAATCGACATCAGGATCCAGCCCGCCTATGAAGCCCGTTAGAGAGCCGCAAATCAATATATTCAAAAAATCAAACCCGCTAAAAGCTAAGGTTATCAGTAATGTTTTACTTACTCCAGAAACTGGAAAAGGTAAAAGACCTAAAAAAGAAGGCGAGTCCTTAATTCATAGAATTACTATAGCAATCGACCATGGCCAGTATCCTTATTTGATCGGACAATCCGGCGGTATCATTCCTCCTGGAGAAGACCCTGAGAAAAAAGCAAAGGGTTTAGCAGACGCAGCCTACACAGTGCGTTTATACTCAATCGCTTCTCCTAGTTACTCTTTCGGAATGAAAGAAGATACGATCGAATTCATTATCAAAAGAGATAATGTTTATGATGCGGAAGGAAACGTTCAGTTCAAAGGAGTTTGTTCTAATTACGTTTGTGATCTGAAAGAAGGTGACGAAGTAGTGATGACCGGACCTTCCGGAAAAAAATTCCTTCTTCCAAACACTGACTTCTCCGGAGACATCATGTTCCTCGCAACTGGAACCGGTATCGCTCCATTTGTTGGAATGAGCGAAGAACTTCTTGAACATAAACTTATTAACTTCACTGGTAATGTTACTCTTGTATACGGAGCACCTTACTCCGATGAGTTAGTAATGATGGATTACCTAAGAGGATTAGAGAAGAAGTTCCCTAATTTCAAATTGGTTACCGCTATTTCCAGAGAAGAAAACAATCCTTTCGACGGCGGAAGAATGTATATCTCTCACAGAGTTAGAATGTTAGAAGCGGAAGTTAAAAAAGTTCTCTCTTCCGGTGGACGTTTCTATATCTGCGGTGGTCCGAAAGGAATGGAAAAAGGAGTAATCGAAGAGATCCAAAAGATCGACGGAAACTCCGGAACTTACGAAGAATACAAACATCATCTGGAAGGCGCCCACCAATTATTCGTGGAAACCTACTGATCGATTTTCTAAAATTTTTCTAAGTAAAGGCTCCTACGGGAGCCTTTTTTATTTCGAAAACGACTGGAAATCCAAAACCGGGAATTTAGTCTTTTGCCGTCAGGAAGGGAAAACTATGAGCGTAATCCGAGATATCGATAAAGGCAAAGGTGAGATCATCCGAGTCGAAATTTCAGAATTTAAAGGAAATAAATATCTGAACTTAAGAGTTTGGTACACAGACAGCGAAGGTGAATACAAACCTACCCAAAAAGGGATCGCGATCCCGGTCGGATTATACTCGGAAGTCAAAGATGCAATACTTGCGGCGGAAAGCGCACTAAGCTAAACCGCCTTACTTTCTATCCAGGCCTTTAATAAACTTTGGGCCTCTTCTTCCGTTTCAGAAGCGCGAATATGAGATTCTAATCGAGTGATCGAGAATACTTTTTTAACGGAAGATCTTAGATTACTAACGATCAATTCTCCGCCTCTTTTTCTAAGCCAACCTGCGATTTGTATTAACATACCGATCGCAGAAGAGTCAATATAAGAGGATTTAGCCAGATTAAATACTATGTATCTGTAACCTTCTTTCATCTTTTCTTGGATCGCAGTTTTAATCTCAGGGCATTTATAAAGATCTATATCTTCATTCGTACGGAAGGCAAAGATCTGATCGTGGTATTCCACTCCATCGTCCGGAAAGTTTTCCATCGCTCCGTATTGAAGTTCGGAGGCTGAAGCCACCAAATGTTTTGCTGCCGTAGGAGAATTTTCCAAGATCCGATTCTTTAAAGAACTCACCCGAAAGCCAAGAGTTTGTAAAACTTCCGGAGCTAATTCTTCCTTCTCATTAATGTCTTTAATAAGATCATTCAAGAGCGCAATAGATTCTTCTGTATAACCTTCTTTCAGAAGTGTTCCGGCTTTTCTTAAACCTTTTCCGGTTTTCGCGATCGTAGCCTCGACAACTACGTCGGCATCTTCCTTGGCAGAGTCATCGCTCCAATCTAACGGAATATCTATAGTTTTCTGTTCTAACTTAGCGCCATCGGTTAATTCATAATAACTTGCAGAAATGTTAATATTCGCAGGAGTTTCCTTTTTAGTTGGGCGAAGTTGTACCACTAGACTTTTTACATCGTCCGCTCTCATATCTCCGACTTCTAATACCAATGTTTTAGTACGTCCTGTCTCTTCAGGGTCAGGCTCTTGGTAAGAAGAAACTTCTGAGACTATATCAAGAAAATCCATTCCTTTCGGAAAATCCACTTTGAGTTCGATAGATTGCGCGTATAAGGTCCCGATGTCTCCAAACTCTTTGAAGAATATATCTCCAGTCTCTTCAGGAGTTTCCACGTAGTAGAAATTTCCTCCGCCGGACTCTGCGATCTCTTTTAAAAGAATTTCGTTGAAGTCGTTACCGAAACCGATAACAGTTGTGCTGATCCCTTTTTTATAAGCATCAGCTGCAATTTGGATGAGCTGAACAGGATCCTTGATCCCTAATGTTGGATTTCCATCAGTAAGAAGGATAACTCTTTTATAACCATCAGCGATAGGATGTAATTCTAAGGTTCTCAGAACATGAAGCCATCCGCCACTTAGGTTGGTAGAAGTACCCACTTGGATAGAATTCAATCTATGAATGACTGAATTTTTTTCGGCCAAAGGAACTAGCGGTTGGATGACCTGAACGTCTTCTGCGTAAGCAACAGCGGTTAAAAAATCGCGACGGGTCAACCAATTGACCAAGGAAGAAGATGCCTGGATCACCGAATCCATCTTACTTCCTTTCATGGACCAACTTCTGTCCAAGGCTAGCCCTAAAACTAAAGGTTGCCTTTGAACGGAAGCAGGTCCCGTAGGAGAATTTAAACGTATAAGTAGAGTATTGGACTTTGCGGAAGAACCGGCCGGTCTCATCAATTTGGCCGAAAGAATCATGCGCTAGAAAAAACCATTTACATACGCTAAGAGCAAGAAGAATTTAAAAGGGAAACGGAAATAGAAACCGAAAATGAGCCAAGAAATTATAGAGCCATTACTTAAGGTTTTTTTAGACCGATTTGCGGAAATTCGTACTCAAAAGTCCGATGAGATCCCTAGTTTCACACAAATTTACAAAAACGGAAGTTTAGTCTGTGAAGCTTTCAACTCAGTTGAAATTTCGGAAGATTCTTCCTTACATAGCGAAGTTCTCGCTATTTCTGAAGCAAAACGGATCTGCAAGGAAAGATATCTCACTGATTGTATCCTCATAACCACATTGGAACCTTGTTTGATGTGTGGAGGTTCTATTCTTCTTTCTAGAATCCCTAAAGTAGCATATCTGGTCCCCGCAAAATTGGGAGAAGGAATATCTTCCCTTCCTTTAGAAACGATCTATAGTAGAAATTTTTTTCCAGAACTCGTACTAATTAAGTCAGAAGCTACCACAGAGTTATTCAAAACTTTCTTCAAAGATAAGAGAAATTAGACGGACTTTTAGGCTTTTCCTTCTTTCTTGTCCCATACTATCTGGTAAAATTACAACCTATGGCCGGAAATCACGAAGTTCTCTCCCGCAAATATCGTCCCCAAAGATTCCAGGACGTGATCCATCAGAATCTTGCGATCGGTGCATTACAAAACGCGGTTAAATCCGGAAAGATAGGTCATGCGTATATTTTTTTCGGCCCTCGTGGTGTTGGAAAAACTACAATCGCTAGGATCTTTGCAAAAAGATTAAACTGCCAAAATCCTATCGATAACGAGCCATGCAATCAGTGCGATTCTTGCCAAGAGATCACTAAAGGAATTTCCGGAGATGTTCTTGAAATAGATGCTGCTAGTAACCGCGGTATAGAAAATATCAGAGAACTTAGAGATAACGTAAAATTCACTCCGATGGGCGGTAAATACAAAGTGTACATCATAGATGAGGTGCACATGCTTACTGACCAATCCTTCAATGCACTTTTAAAAACTTTAGAAGAACCTCCAGCTCACGTGGTTTTCGTTCTAGCAACCACAGAGTACCATAAAATTCCAGAGACAATTTTATCCCGTTGCCAAGACTTTATTTTTAAAAAAGTTCCTTTATCCGTACTCCAAGATTACGCGGAGAATTTATGTAAGGAAGAAAACACAAAGTACGATTCGGAAGGATTGTTTTGGGTAGCGAAGAAGGGTGACGGCTCTGTAAGAGATATGCTTTCCTTTATGGAGCAGGCTCTTGTGTTCACAGATAATAAACTCTTAGGATCCGAGATCAGAAAAATGATCGGTTATCATGGGATCGATTTCTTATCCGATTTTATTAAGAGCCTGGTAGATGAAGAAAATTCTTCCAAGTCATTACAGATCATCGAGAACTTATACCAAGAAGGTCAGGACATATACAAATTTCTTTGGGATTCGATCGAGTTCACTCATACAGTATGTTTAGTGAAAGATTCCGCAGCAGATTCCGAATCAGCAAACTATCCTAGAGAAGATTTGATCAAGATGAGAAAGGACTTCGAATCGGTTGACCCTATCGCGTTGAACAAACTTTCTTTTCGTCTTTTTGAATTATTCGAAAAAGTTAAAACTCTTCGTTTAAGAAACTCTTTTGAGATTAAAATTTTCATTGAGATTCAGATCAAAAAACTTACGGAAGATCTAGCTAAACCTAGTCTTGCAGGACTTGTAGATAGGATCAATCATCTCATATTGATGATCCAAGATCAGGACGCCGGCACAGCATCCGTCGCATTCGAAGTTCCAAAAAAGCAAGCTCCTACTCCGGCAAAAGAAATACAAACTGCAGCCCCGACTCCTTCTCCAATTGTGTCTAATGAGAAGAAAGAAATTCCTCAAGAACAAAAAGCAGGGCCACTTTCTTCTCTAGAAGATCTGGCTAAAGGTGTTTCTTCTGAAGACGCAGAATGGGAAAAATCTTTTAAAAACGAATTTTTAGGAACGGATATAGATCCTTCCAAAGTACCCAAGCTGGGACTCTAGGGTGTAAACCATGTTTGAAAATCTAAAAAACGCATCCGAAATTTTTTCCAAGATGGGAGAAATGCGCGGCAAAATGGAAGAGATCAAAAAGAGGATCTCTAGCTTGAGAGTAATGGGTGACGCAGGCGCTGGCATGGTGCAAGTCACTTCGACCGGAGATGGACTGATCGTAGATGTAAAGATCAATCGTGCATTATTCGATTCAGAAGATAATAAAATGTTAGAAGATCTGGTAATGGCAGCGACTAACGATGCCGTCCAAAAAGCAAAACAAGCTGCCGAGTACGAATTAAAATCAATCACAGGCGGACTGGATCTCTCCGAAATTTCCAAATTATTCGGCGGTAACCTTGGCTGAACATTTAATCGAGGGAATGGTAAATGCTCTTTCTTCTCTTCCTGGGATCGGAAGAAAAAGTGCTTACCGTATCAGTTTTCATTTATTAAGACAGGACCCCGCAGTTTTTAACGGGTTCATTCAAAGTTTATCGGAAGTAAAAGGAAGGATCCGTTTCTGCTCTCGATGCGGCTCATATTCTGAAGAAGAGATCTGCGATCTTTGCCTCTCCGAAAAAAGAGACAGTCATACAGTTTGCGTGGTTGAACAACCTGAAGACGTTTTCTTTATAGAAAACACAGGAGAATTCAAAGGAAGATATCATGTATTAAACGGCGTGATCTCTCCTTTAGAAGGAGTTGGACCTCAAGATCTACGCATTAGAGAACTTCTGAGTAGAATCGAACCGGAGGATTTGAAAGAAGTTTTAGTTGCTACAAACCCTACATTAGAAGGGGACGCAACTGCCGATTATCTAAACCATCAATTAAAGAATTTTAATGTAACTGTTACCAGGATTGCTTATGGAATTACTGTGGGTGGCTCTATAGAGCTCGCGGACCAATACACTTTAGGAAGGGCAATTCGCTCCAGACTCAAACTTTAGAATCTATGCTCTGCAGTGACGAACAATTCTCTTAAGATTGTTCCTTGTGTCGTGTCTAAATAAGCTTTCAATCCGTTTCCTGCCACAAAATAACCGGAACGTAAAAGTATCTGCATATCTCTGAACGCACTCCATCTTAGGTTCAGGTTATATTCCTGGCCAAAGTATGCAGAAGTATGATAGAAGTTTTCCTCATTGTAAAATCTGTTATTATCTATAAGTGGAGATTTGGTTCCATATAATCTATAATAACCTAAAGTTAAGACCAGAGGGCCTGATAAAACTATATCCGTAAAAATCCCGTATTCATATAGACCGCTCATGTCTCTACCGGAGAATAATGCATAACCTCCCGTAAAGTCGTTTGCAATGTTGGAAAGAGAATATCCTGGGAGTAATGTTCGATAACCATTTCCATGTAAATTAGATCTAGTACCATCTTTTTCGTAACCAGGTCTTCCTGTTGAACCGGAACCCATTGCGGTAACACTTACGGATTCATTGTATCGATAAGAGAGTTGTGTATCAAAGAATCCGCCTTTGATCTGATACAAGTCGTACTTTCTTTGGATCTCGTCCCCATTTGCATCTCTATAAGGATTCAAAGATTTAACATGTCCGTGATTATAGATACCATGAACAGTTAATGTAAAATCCGAAAAATTGAATTCGTTGAATAGACCGTGCCAGAACAATTGATTACTTTCGCTTGTTCTGGAAACAAGACCATACACACCACTTACATCCTGAATATCTCTTAAATTATCATCCAAGTAAAAACTATATAGCTCATGTTTTGCATTATTAAAGAAACTAGTTTTAATCTTATAAAAATAAATATTCGAACCTTGGTAATTTTTATCCGCGAAAGTATTTTTATCCAAATCGGTAAGATTATTCTGCTTCGCTACGAACCAACCACCCTCTATTGTTGTATTCCAATCCCTGATATCTTTGGTTAAGTTCACTCCTGTTCCAGGTACGAACACTACTCTACCTTGTGCTGACGTGAAAAGTTGAAGACCAACCCTTGCAGTAAAACTTTTCTCAGGCAATTTAAAATTGAGATAGAGAAAGTTTGTCTGCATATTCACTGCAGAACTAAATGTGGCTTCTCCGCCTTGTCCAGGTCCAACACTGGAACTTTGATTAACTCCTCTTCCCCCGAAGATAATATCCCCTATCTGAACACCCACCAATGCTTCGAAATATTTCGAAGTGGAGAAGTTCATATTCAAGGTCATCCTTGCATCGTAATAAGTTGTATCTTCTTTCTGAGGACTGAGAGTGCTAGGATAACCTTTTTCTCTAGCAGCTAATTCATTTTGATATTTTGTGAGGGTGTCTTTATTATACTGCTGTACGAAATCAGAACGATTATATGGAGTCACAGGAGTCTGTCTGGAAGTATAAATATCTCTTCCTAAATTGAAACCACGCACCCTATAGTTTCCTTGGAAATCTATCTTTGTCTTTTCCTCTACTTCCTGAGCAGAAATAGAAATACCAGCAAGAACAAAAATAACTAGGACGAAAGTTCGGATCTTTTGAAACAGAGAGTCCAACACGAATTATTTTACCCAACTGCTTCCTAGAAAATATTTAGAGCGTAGACCTTCTATCACTCCTGTCCTTTTTAATTCCTTAATAAAGAAATTATAATTATCCGCAAAAACTAAGTCATTCAAAGGTAATGCAGCACTTATATACTCGTCCATGACAGGATTTATTAGGGCCACATAGTTAGCTTTTAGGCTCGGCTGTTTTTGTAATAAGGATAGAATATACAAACTATCCGCAACATAACAAATCACATTCCCTTTTGTTAATGCATCTATCGCAATGGAATCCGAAAGATAACTGTAAATTTGGTTCTTACCGAACCTTCTCAAAAGATAATTGTGATTTGTAGTATTGGATCTTACGGAAAATGAAAGAGCATTAAGAACTGCTAAATCTTCTAAGGACTTAAAAGTTCTAGTAGTTACGATACTACCTTCTGGTTCAGGAGGAAGAGAACGTTTATTCACAAGACCAGCAGGAGTTGTAAGAAGATAAGGATCGGAAAAAGTAACAGTCTTTCCACGACTTAGATCAGTAGACATTCCCGCCATTGCAATGTCTATCGTACCTGCCGCGATCTCATCCGAAAATTGACGAAAAGTTTTGAGAGGTTTTACTTTGAGTGCAACTCCCAAATAATCCGCGTATAACTTTGCAAGTTCCATATCAAAACCTGGAAAACCTTCTTTCGGGTCTTGGATGTAAAAAGGTTCGTAAACTCGATTGACCCCGACCACCAATTCTTTCTTCGAAAGGACGGAATCCAATCTAGAAGGTATAGCTTTGGTTTGGGAATATAAGTCTAGAGAGATAAAAAGTACAATGGCCGAGAAGAATGCCGACTGAAACTGCTTCCGCATTTTCATGATACCTAGGTTATCGGCATCTTCAGGTTGTTAAAGGAGTTTTTAGTTTATTCTAAAATCTGAAATTCGGTCCTACGATTTTTACGGTCCGTTTCAGGGTTTTTTTCCGGATAAATCGGCTCCTTGCTTCCCTTTCCGTCCGTAGTAAATCTACCTGAGGAGATCCCTTTCTTGACCAGATATTCCTTCACTGCTGCGGCCCGATTACGACTTAATTCTAAATTGTCGCTCGGATCTCCGTGCAAATCTGTATGTCCTGTGATCTTCAATTTTATGGATGAATTTTCATTTAAGAAGGTAACCAATCTGTCCAAAATTTCAAAAGACTCTTCTTCGATCTCAAAGGAGCCAGTTCTAAAATGAATAGATTCTAAGGAGATTTTTTTATTTTTCTTCAATTCCTCCCATTCATTTACTGAAAATTCGTAGATGTCGTAATTCCCGCCTTCTTTCACGAGCCTACAAAAGTATGCATTCTTACCGTCAGGAGTTTCAATGTAAAATGCTTCGTCACCTGGTGAATTAATTACGGGTCCTAGGTTAACGGCAGGTGAAAAGGTTCCGTCTTCCTTAATTTCTACTTTATAAATGTCTAATCCACCGTAACCGCCAGGGCGATTGGAAGAAAAATACAAATACTTGCTATCTCTACTCATAGTAGCTGCAATCTCAGCGTGTTCCGTATTCACGGGACTTTCCATACGGATTGCTTTTCTCCAAGAGCCATCTTTGTATTCTGAAATATAAATGTCTGACTCAGCAACTTTTCCGAATGGATAACGAGTGAAGAATAAATAGCTTCCAGCTAAAAATGGATTCTCCTCGATTGCTGGAGTGTTCACTTCCTGAGGAAGTCTAGTAGCCTTATCCCAACTTCCATCTTTCAAAGTAGAAAAATATAGATCTCTAGAGACTCCAATCTTACCGCTACTTAATTTGAACTCTATACTTCCGTCTCGGTTAGAGGAGAATATGATCGCTTTCTCATTTTCAATAATGAAGGGACTTTGATCGTCGAATTGAGAGTTTAATTCGGAAACTTCTACGCCTAAACTCCATCCGTCTTTGGTTTTTACAGATTTGAAAAGATCTGAGTAATTTGAATTCTTACGTTTGGAATAATAATATAGAATATTACCGTCTTCCGAAAGACTGATCCCAAACTCGTTTAAAGAAGTATTAACCTCTCCTTTAAGAAGAGCAACTTTTCCTTTTACGGAAGAATCTTCTGCACCGGATACTGAGAATCCTGCGAATATGAAATAACAAAGTAAGACAGAAACGATCTTAAAAGAATTAGAAAACTGAGTATGGATTTTCGAAGCCATACTCTAACTATCTGTCTTTTAGAGAAAAACCTGATACTTTTTCGAAGAAAAAATCAGAGATATTTTTTCAAAGCTTCAGGGAACTCTATCGTTCCATCTTCTTTTTGATAAGTTTCTATAACTGCAGCCAAGGTCCTACCGATCGCCAAACCGGAACCGTTCAAAGTATGGACTAATTGGTTTTTGCCTTCTTTGGATTTGTAGCGGATCTTACCACGTCTTGCCTGAAAATCCTTGAAATTAGAAACGGAAGAAATTTCCATCCAACGATTCAAACCAGGCATCCAAACTTCTAGATCGTATGTTTTAGAAGAAGCAGCCGAAATATCACCGCTGCATAATAACATCACTCTGTATCGGATCCCTAATTTTTTCAGGATATTCTCAGCATGAGAAAGCATCTTTTTATGTTCTTCTTCGGAATCTTCCGGACGAGCGAACTTCACAAGTTCTACTTTTTGAAATTGGTGAACTCGAACAAGACCCCTCGTATCTTTTCCATAAGAACCCGCTTCTCTTCTGAAACAAGAAGTATGAGCTGTGATAGATACAGGAAGAGAGCTTTCAGGAATAATCTCATCTCTGTATAGATTTGTTAAAGGAACTTCTGCAGTTGGGATTAGATTGAGTTCGTCTCTTTCCAATCTATAGTATTCGTCTTTAAATTTAGGATACTGTCCTGTAGTGGTCATACATTCATCGTTTACCATGACAGGTACCCAAACTTCTGTATATCCATGCTCAGTTGTATGAGTTTCAAGCATGAAATTTGCGAGTGCTCTTTCTAATTTAGCACCTAGACCAAAATATGTGTAAGCCCTCGCGCCTGCGAGCTTAGTACCCTTTTCAAAATTGAACCAGCCTAATGCTTCTCCCAATTCGAAATGAGGCTTAGGAGTAAATTTATAGTCTCTGACTTCTCCTACTTCATACAAAACTTTATTATCGTGCTCGTTCTTGCCTACAGGAACATCCTTGTCTAGAATATTAGGAAGACCTAAATTGATTTCCAAAAGTTTAGATTCAAGGGATTCAAGATCATCTTCAATCTTTTTGATCTTATCTCCGATCTCTTTCACTGCGGAAGAAGCAGCTGCAATATCTCCACCTGCTTGTTTTACTTTTCCGATCTCTTTACTTGCTTTATTTCTTTCTTCACGGAATACATCCGCTTCTTTTTGAAGGCCCTTTCTTTTTTGGATGATGTCAGCAAGTTGATCCAAAACTGCGAGATCTTTAAAACCTCTCAGTTCCAGATTAGATTTTAATTCTTCAGTGTTATCAGTGATATATTTCAGATCAATCATGATGGTACGCCTTCCTTTGCGTGAATTTTAGGGAATTATTATACAAAGTTTTTTCTACTTCTGAGTTGGATTCTTTTCTTAGCGCGAACATTTTCTCTAAAACGAATTTAGTATAAGATGGTTCGTTTCTTTTTCCGCGGAAAGGTGGAGGTGCAAGAAACGGTGCATCTGTTTCGATCAACATACTTTCTAACGGAAGTTTTTCAGCTGCTTCTTGGATATCTCTTGCGTTCTTAAATGCAACAATTCCTGAAAAGGAAATATAATATCCAAGGTCTACTAACTTCTTCGCGGTTGGATAATCATAAGTAAAACAATGGATCACTCCAAATGCCTTGTCTCTATGTTCTTTCAAAATAGAAACTGTATCTTCTGCTGCATCTCTTGAATGAATAACTACAGGAAGAGAATATTGAGAAGAAGCTTCTAAAAAAGAATGAAGCACGTCCGCCTGATATGCCTTAGTCGAGGCATCGTGATAATAATCTAATCCGATCTCACCGATCGCGGATAACTTTTGGTCCGTCACGTTTTCTTTGACTAGTGTCAAAATTTCTTCTTTTTTTGGAAATTCGTGAGTCTCAGTTGGATGACATCCGATCGAATAAAATATTTCTATCTCTTCATCTGAAAATTTTTCAGATAAACCTTTCGCTCTAATTGAACTCTCAAGGTCGATACCGATCTGGACGATCTTTTTTATACCGGATTCTTTTGCTTTTTTTAGAGATTCTGCAATATCCTGCCCTTGCTCTTGTATTATATCTAAGTGGCAGTGAGTGTCGATGATGGTGTACATGTGAAAACGGCTTTTAAAAGGCAGTTTTCATGATTTGTATTGACTGAAAAGAGAATTTTTTAGAATCCTTACAGCATAACAACGGAACGGGGAAACTCGTTGGTTTGGGACATAATAGCTTGAATCTTAAATCCTATCTTGCACTACTTTATTATAGGCTCAGATATAAATACCAAGATCTGAAGCTTAAGCTAGATATCAAAATAGCAAATTGGAATAAGAAGGGTAAAGAACGTCTCACCGTCATGGTGATCCCTCACTCCGAACAAAAGACGATCAACTTTCATATCTCTTACAGAGCGATCACAATCTTCATCGGGACAATTCTGGTCCTTCTTCTTATCAGCTCTATTAACGTTCTTAGTCATTCGGGATCTATTCACCAGCTTACTGAGTTGAATTTATCCAACCAAGACTTCATTCGTCAGTCTGCTAAAATGAAAGAAGAGATCAACGGTCTTCATGAACACGTTGAATACTATCACAATCATGTAGGCGCACTTTATGGAAGATTGACCGGAGACAATTCCAAAGTTGCAAAAGGGATCGGTGGAGCAGAAAAGCTTGCTCTTGGTCCCGATAATAACTTAGCACCAGGTGCAGAAGTATTTCGCCTGAAAGAAGACGTTCACAATCTTAAAGTTGCAAACGAGCTCACGCAAGAAATCATAAGTATATTAAAGAAACGTAAAAATCTAATCCGTCAAACCCCGTCCATCTGGCCGGTAAAAGGATATGTTCTTTATCCTTACGGAGAATATCTGAATCCGGTTACCGCTCGTAGAGACTTTAACAATGGATTAGATATCGGTGCTTTCGCTGGATCGGAAGTAGTGGCAACTGCTCCAGGAACTGTATATGAGATTGGATATACTCGTAATACCGGATACTTTGTGAAAGTAGCTCACAAATTCGGTTGGAAAACGATTTACTCTAATTTGGATCGTGTAAAAGTGAAAGCGAACCAGCAAATTTCCAAAAACGAAGTATTAGGCTTCGTTGGGAAATCGGAAAACAGTCCTCAGTACAGTCTTCATTATGAAATTCATGTGGGCACCAGAGCGATTGATCCTTTTGCATTCTTGAACCAGATCCAAGACTGATGGCCCATACAGAAGAGCAATTAGCAGTAAATAGCATCATCGGCGAAGGCGCCGAATTCAGCGGAGACTTCAAACTTTCCGGGCTTCTACGTATCGACGGTATTTTTAGGGGAACCATAAAAACCGACGGAAAAGTCCTAATCGGAAAGACCGGAATCGTCGATACGGATATTAAAGCTCGTATTGTCGTCGCCGGCGGTGAAATTAATGGGAATATATTCGCGTCGGAACGAGTGACTTTGCTCGCCAGCTGCCGTATGAAAGGTGATATCATCACTCCAAAGGTAGTTATGGAAGAGGGAGTACAATTCGAGGGAAATTGTAAGATTAACCCGACCACTCATTGAAGATCCAATCTCAGCAAAAAGATCCTCGCACAGAATCACGTAGAAAAAGAGACTTCGGACTTTCTCTAAGTTCTTCCTTATACCAACCTGTACCAAGTTCCGTATCAGATTCCCAGATACCGGATTCTAAAAGTGAATTTTTCGATCTAGTAGAACATCTACTTCCTTATAATCAGGAAAGAACAAGAGATCTAAATTCTCTACTTAGGGACCTTCCCGATGCTGAGAGAAATTTTTTAAAATCCCCTACTTACGCAAATCTAGAAGTTTATAAAAGGATCGTTCAAGGTATCCTGAAAGAAGTTATGGATCGTAATACTAGTTTAGAAACTTTACGTACCAGAGCAAGAGGTGGTTCAGAGAAAGTTTACCAAGTGATCCAAATTGTAGATGATAAGATCCAGACTCTAGCAGACTTTATTATTCATCCTGAAAATTCTACTTTTGATCTGATGAAAAGAATGGAAGATATTCGCGGTCTATTAGTAGACCTGATGAATTAAGATAGTGTTTTAGATCCTAAGTTCTTAAATACTTCGGGAAGTTTTGCAGGCTTTCTGGATTCTAACTGTAAAAACGCCCAGGTCAATTCTCCGTTACAAACCAAACTATCGTCCGATACTTTTCGGACCTGAATATTCCAAAGAATGCTAGCAGGTTTGATCTCTCCTGCGTTTATATAAATTTTTAGTTCTTCGTCGAATCTTGCAGGTGATTTGTATTCTATCAGTGAACGAGTTACTACAAAGTCCAGGCCATTCTTTTCTAATTCGCCCTTATAGTCGTATTTTAAAAATCTCATGTACTCGTTTAGAGCTGTATCAAAGTATGTGAGATAATGAGCGTTGAATACTACTGCTTGTGCGTCGATCTCGGAATAACGTACTCTTAGAGTATAATAAAACTCCGATTCGTTAGAACTCATGGATTACAATCCTAAAGCGTCTAAAACTTTTTGCAAAGCATCCAAGCTTGGATAAGCAATACTGAGTTTTCCTTTTCCGGAAGAAGAATTATGAGTGATGTCCACTTTCATCGAATATTTTTTGCGGAACTTGTTTTCGAGTTCTACAATATCTACTTCTTTACGTTTGGATTTTTTCTTTTCTTTAACCGGAGCTTCTTCAGTTAAATTTGCAACGATGTCTTCTACCTGACGGACAGTCAGACCCTTCTCTGCAATTTGATAAGCTAGCTGTTCTGACTTTTTACGATCCGCGATGGATAGAAGCGGTCTTGCATGACCTTCTGATATTCTGCCGTTCTTTACCAAATCCATAACTGAATCAGGCAATTGTAAAAGACGAATTAAGTTAGAAACAGTCGCTCTATTCTTACCTACACGAGATGCGATATCGGTAATCTTTAATCCGGATTTTTCAGAAAGAGTCTTGTAAGCCAAAGCCTCTTCAATCGGATTTAAATTTTCTCTTTGGATATTTTCGATAAGAGCCATTTCCAAGGTTTGTTGAATATTGGCTTTTTTAACTACTACAGGAATTTTTACGAAGCCTGCAATTTTACATGCACGATATCTTCTCTCTCCTGAAATGATCTCATATCCTGAACCTGTGTCCTTAACTACAATCGGTTGGATCACTCCGTGAGCTTTGATAGTCTCTGCAAGTTCACGCAAAGATTCTTCATTAAAAGTTCTTCTTGGCTGGTCAGGATTCGGACGGATCTCGGAAAGTTTTACTTCTCTAAGCGAACCTTCTCCACCTGCTTCCTTGAAAGATTTTTCCTCCGAAACAGGAATTAAATTCCCGAGTCCCCTTCCTAATGCTTTCGGTTTTGGACTAGCGCTCATTAATTTTTACCGGCAACTTCGATCGCTAGACTTCTATAACTTTGAGCACCTATCCCATCCGGATCATATGAAAGAATAGACTTACCGAAAGATGGAGCTTCTGAAAGTTTGATATTTCTTGGGATAACTGTAGTATATACTTTTTCTTTAAAATAAGACTTAACGTCTTCTGCCACTTGTTGTGCAAGATTGGTTCTCTTATCGAACATAGTAAGCAGCACACCTTCAAGCTCAAGTGAAGGATTCAATTTTTCCTGCACAAGAGAAATGATCTTCATTAGCTGAGTCAGTCCTTCCAAAGCGAAGTATTCAGTTTGAAGAGTGATCATCACACTATCAGCCGCAGATAATGCGTTGATAGTTAGAACACCAAGAGAAGGAGGACAATCGATGAGTATATAATCATACTCTGTTCTCAAATGACCGATCGCTTCTTTTAAACGATACTCACGATTCTCTTCTCCCAATAAGTCAGCTTCCGCACCTGACAAATTGATATTTGAAGGAATGATATGAAGATTTTCGATATCAGTTCTTTTGATACATTCCGCTGCGGAAGATTCTCCGATCAAAAGTTCATAAGAAGTATTTTGGAGAGTATTGATCTCGAACCCTAAACCGGATCCCGAGTTACCTTGTGGATCAAAATCTACGATTAAAACTTTTTTACCAATCGCAGCCAGATTTGCTGCAAGATTGATGGAGGTAGTAGTCTTGCCTACGCCGCCTTTTTGATTACTGATGGATACGATCTTTCCCATAGAATTCTTTGCTCTCCTTCTCGAGGAGCTTCCAAGCTCTAGGAATACCTTGCCTTGCCGATCCGACCTTTTTCAAGACTTTAATATGTCGCATGCCTAAAAATTCGAGTTCAGATAAAAATACGGTCTTAATAACTTCAAAGCCACTATCAGTTAAGATCTTCTTCTCAATCTTTGAATCAAACTCGTCTTTCCCGATAAAAGGGACATAATATCCTCCTTTTATAATACATCTACTTAAGACTTCTGCGCTCCAAGGATAGGGCACAAACCCCCTAGAAACACCCAAATTCCAGTCAGTTTTCCAGTCCTCCGCCCTTGCAAAAAGGAAATCCACACCTGTGATCTTATTTTCTTTCACGAAAGTCTCTGTATGAGAAAGCTTTCTTCTTTGTGAATCTAATAGAACTAACTTAGGCCTTTCCTTTTCTATTAAACAACGAAAGAAGAAGCCGGGTATACCCGGACCTGTGCCAGCATCTCCCACCTTCATCTTGTTAAACGATCCAAGTATCTGATGGATCTTATAAATATGAAAGATTGATTCAAGAACATGACGATCTAAGATCTCGTTCGTATCTCTTTTGGAGAAAAAACCGCCTGCTTGATTTTTTTCTTTTAGGAAGGATAAGAATAAAGAGACAAGTTCCCAATCGAATAAGGGAAGGATCTGTTCTGCGTCTTTTGGGAATCTATATTTTACCGCAGCTTGTATCCCATCCGGATCATGATTGAAGTCCGGATGGCTTGTCTCTGTTTCTGTCATTCTACTTTGCGACTTGGTGATTGTATTCGATGATAGATTTGAATAAAATTTCAATACCCATCTTGAGCTGAGGAACACTCATGCTCTCGTTCTTACCATGAATTCCATCTATCTCTTCCGAGGAAAGTAATGCGGGGATAAGTCCGTAACATTTTAATCCAATTTGTCTGAGATACGAACTGTCAGTAGTTCCAGGTGATAAGAATGGTGTAGCGATGGATCCAGGTTCAACTGTAGTCACAGTACCGGCGAGAACTCTAAAAAGTAATCCATCCATCGGAGAAATACTTCCGGACTCTAAGTGACGAGCACTCACTTCTACTCCGTATTTTTCTCCGAGTGCCTTCACTTCTTCAAAGATCTTTTTCTCATCTTGTCCAGGAAGAATACGAATATCTAAAGAACCGGTTGTCTCGGAAGTGATCACATTCATTCCGATAGGATGACTATCGATACCAGTTAAACTCACTGTGTTTCTAGTCATTGCTCTAAGATGTCTGTTGGAGTTGATCACACCTTTTAAGATCAAAAAGAGTAATGGATTTCTAGATCTCTTTAACACAAATGAATCTGGAAAATTACTGATCCCTCCTAATGAATAGAAGAATGCTGCAGTCTCATCCTTGATCATCGTTTTGTTTCCGATGTTCTGCACATCTTGCAAAAAATCTACCATGGACTTTGCAGCATAAGATACAGGAGGAGTACTTCCATGTCCCGGAATTGATTTAGCTTTTAAGTCCAACCACACTGCACCTTTTTCCGCTAGTTGTATGTTGAAAACTTTAGATCCTTTGATAGCTATGTCTTTCGATCCAGTTCCACCTTCATTCCAAACATATTCATATCCATTGAATATTTCTTTATGTTTATCTACTAAGAATCTTGCTCCGTGTTCTGAGCGGCTTTCTTCATCTGCGATAGCAAGGAACATTAAGTTTCTTTCTAGCGGGACCTTTTTCTCATGAATAAGTAAGAATGCATAAAGTTGCATGATGCCAAGACCCTTAACATCTACTGCGCCTCTCCCATGAATTCTATCTCCTTTTCTTACTCCGGAGAATGGAGGAACGTCCCAATCTTTTGCATCTGCTTCTACAACATCGATATGATTTGTAAGTATTAACCCTTCTTTCGTTGAATCTTTACCTTTTAACTCAGCGAGAAGAGATGCTCTATCCGGCTTACCAGGATATTCAATAATGCGAGAAGGAATTCCTCTCTTGTCCAAGATAGATTTTAAAAAGAGTGCACCTTCTTTCTCTCTACCTCTGATAGTAGCTATTCTGATATATGCCTGTAGATCTTTTGCTGCTTCTTCACTTAGAGAAGAGTAATCTAAGTTCGGAACAATAGCTTCAGGTTGGATGGGTTTGATCCCTTTTTCAGTGAATGCGATTGTATAAAGGACGAAGATCGCAATAAGAGCAAGGATTGTGATTCCGATTTTTTTGAGGGACATATTTCCTCTCCACTAGTCTTTCTTTATTGGCTTCTAATGTTTTCGGTGTAGAAGCCCGTAAAAAAATATTCAGTCAGTTGGCTTCGGCAAGGAGTTTTCCTTTGATTCTGAGAACAGAATGTTATAATTTTCTGTAGGACCTCCTACCAAAGTAAAATGAGATTCCAAGAGTCTTACAGATACTACAAAAAGAAAAGACCTCAATATCTGATCTTGATCCGGTATCATTACGGAAGAAATCCATTCAAATTTCCTAAAAAGACTCTTAACATTTTACGCAAATAGTCGATGTCTAGAAGGAGGTAATCTCCATGTTAAAAAGAGTATTCTTCTCTTTCGTTTTTATCTTCTGCATCAGCCCGATACATTCTTTCACTCCCGGAAAGTGGTCTCATACCGATAGGATCGTTTTAGGATTCGAAAAAGGCGGACCTACTCAAGAGCTAGTAAAAGATTCGAAAGGTAATCTAATCTATACTGCTAAGTATGAATATGATCTTTCTGGAAAATTGATTAAGGAAAACTATATCGGACAAGATGGAAAGCCTGATGGTTACACCAAGTTCGTATACAAAGATGGAAAAATCCTAAAGGAAGAACTCTATAATAAAGACGGAGTGAACCTTGAATCCAAAAACTTCGGATACAATAAAGCAGGAGTTCTTTCATCGATCGAACTAATAGATCAAAACGGAAAGAATATACTTACCTGCACGATCATCTCTTGGGGTGAGAACGGGTTGGTAAAAGAAGCCCAAACTGAATGGGTTGATGCAAAGACGACTGAAAGATTTGCTATAGTTAAAGACCCGAACAAGCCAGGACTATTCCAACAGAATATTTACAATGAAGATAAACAACAAGCTGCATCTACTGTCTTGACTTTTGATTCGAATGGAAAACTTCTAAGCCGTATGAATGTTCAAGGAACAATTGAAAGAATGAATCGATTGATCTGGGATAAAGAGAATCGTTTACAACAATTTACTTTCTTAATCAAACAGGGAGATAAATGGGCAGTGGAGAAAACTCACGAGCTCGTTTACGGAAAATAAACTACCTGCGTTTCATGTGAAACAGAGAGAAGGGAGGGCAATCGCTCTCCCTTTTTTATTCCTTTTGAAAGACGAACCAGTTCAGATAATATCTCCCGTTTCACGTGAAACGTTGGAATTCCAACACGGAAACGCGCAACAAAGTTGGTAAGTATATAAACAGAAATAAAAAACCCCGAGGCAACCCGGGGTTTTTGTTTTATCAGCAGTCTTTAAACCGGACTCGGCTTTCTTCCTTTGATATAAAAAAGAAGCATATCAATATCACTTGGATCGACACCAGAGATCTGAGCTGCCTTTTCTAAATTTAAAGGACGATGTTTAGTAAGTTTCTGGATGGCTTCTTTCTTAATACCGGGCACCAACGAGTAATCGATCGTTTCAGGTATCGGAGTAGTAAGATATCTATTCTTCCAATCGATAGTATCTTGTTCTCTTTTGATATAACCTTCGTACTTGATCTCCATCTCGATAACTTTTCTATCTTGAGCACTCAGTTCTTCTGACTCAGGTACTAAAAACTTAACATCTTCAAAAGCAATCTCTGGTCTTTTCAAAAACGAGTCCAGCTTTGCACCGTACTTTAAACTTTGGATTCCCTTTCTTTCTAATAAAGCTTCAAACTCAGGGAGAGGTTTGAGAGGAGTAGATTGTATCTTCTCTTTAACTTCAGAGATCTTTTTATATCTACTCGTCATCTCATTGAAGGTTTCTTCAGACACAAGACCCATCTTATATCCATACTTCATAAGTCTTTGATCTGCATTATCTTGTCTTAAAAGAAGTCTATGTTCCGCACGAGAAGTGAACATTCTATATGGATCTTCCACACCTTTATGAACTAGATCATCTACAAGAACCCCGATATAAGATTCACCTCTAGAGAATAACATTGGCTCCTCCCCTCTTAACGAGGAAAGTACACTATAAGCTGCAACCAAACCTTGTGCCGCTGCTTCTTCATAACCTGTAGTGCCGTTAATCTGTCCCGCATGATAAAGACCTTTGATCTTTTTAGTTTCTAATGTAGGTTTTAATTCTGTAGGATCAACATAGTCATACTCGATCGCATATCCAGGTCTTAAGATCTCTGCTTCTTCTAAGCCTACAATCGAACGCACAAGTTTCCATTGTACTTCTTCCGGAAGACTAGTAGATACTCCATTCAAATAGATCTCTTGTGTATCGTAACCTTCTGGCTCTAAAAAAATTTGATGTCTTTCTCTATCAGCAAAACGAACAACCTTATCTTCTATCGAAGGACAATATCTAGGCCCAGTCGATTTAATCTGACCTGAATACATTGGAGAAAGATGAATGTTCTCATTAATCAACTGATGAGTTTTTTCATTCGTGTAAGTGATATAACAAGGGATCTGTCTGCGAGTGATCTTAGTTGTAGAGAAAGAAAAAGGAGAAGGATCCGGATCACCGTCTTGCACGCTCATCACAGAAAGATCCACGGAATTTTTATGAATTCGCGGTGGAGTTCCGGTCTTCAATCTTCCTAATTTCAAATTATACTTCGCAAGTGAATGAGAAAGCCCTTTAACTGTAGGCTCTCCGAATCTTCCGTTCTCTTTTTGGTAAGTTCCTATATGAACGATAGAAGATAAGAAAGTCCCAGTAGTTAGGATCAGATGATTGGTGAAAATTTCGAAACCTCTTCCTGTCCGAACTCCAATAATACGATCTCCTTCTATCAAAAGATCTTCTACTGTATCTTGTCTGATGGATAAGTTCTGTATGGATTCAAGTGTATGTTTTACTTTAAGTTGATATTCTTTCTTCTCCGCTTGAGCTCTTGGAGCCCAAACGCTAGGACCTTTCGAAGTATTCAACATTTTGAATTGGATACCAGTTGCATCGATGACCTTTCCCATTAAGCCACCAAGTGCATCTACTTCTCGAACCATATGTCCTTTTGCAATTCCACCGATCGCAGGATTGCAAGACATTTGTCCTATCGTATCTAAGTTCATTGTGATAAGTAAAGTTCTAGCACCGCCAAGAGAAGAGACATAGGCAGCCTCGGAGCCTGCGTGACCAGCACCGACCACCACACAATCAAATCGATTGGGAAAAAAAGAAGAATTCATTCAGACCTAGCACTCCTGCATAAGCGAATCGTTCGGTCGATCATTAGTCGACAGTAAAGCCTATGCTTAGAATCATGTAATCAATAGTATCACTTTCAGGTTCCCTGTACATGCCCGAATCCATCAAGAAACTCTCTTACTTCGAAGGAAAAATAGTCCCGGAGTCAGAAGCAAATATAAACATCAAAACTCATGCCTTACAATATGGGACCACAGTCTTCGGAGGCATCAGAGGATATTATGATTCTAGTTCTGATAACTTATATGTTTTCAGGATCTTAGATCATTATAAACGTCTTGTGAATTCTACTAAGATCATGCAGTTGCAATTCACAAAAACTCCGGAAGAACTCCGTGACATAACCTTAGATCTACTAAAACAATCCGGATACAGAAGGAACGTTTATCTTAGACCTTTCATTTATACTTCTGCGCTGCAACTTTCCCCAAGGTTCCATGATGTTCCTACTGAACTTGCAATTTATGTTTTGGAGCTGGATGATTACTTAGATACTAAACGTGGACTGACTACTATGGTTTCTAGTTGGAGAAGGTTCGATGATACTGTCATCCCTACTCTCTCCAAAGTCTCCGGTGGATATGTAAACTCCGCTCTTGCAAAATCGGAAGCAGTTCAAAACGGATATGATGAAGCAATCTTCTTAGATGGCAGAGGTCTAGTAAGTGAAGGTTCTGCGGAGAACATCTTCATAGTAAGAGATGGAAAGATCATCACACCTTCAATCTCTTCTTCTTTGCTTGAGGGAATTACAAGACGTTCCGTTCTGCAACTTGCAAAAGACTCAGGTTACGAAGTTATCGAAAGAGACATCACAAGAAGTGAACTTTATATAGCTGATGAGATCTTCTTCTCCGGAACAGGAGTGCAGATCGCTTGGGTAAGTGAAGTTGATAAGAGAAAGATCGGGACCGGAGAGATGGGACCAATCACTAAAAAACTTCAGTCCACATTCTTTGATCTAGTAGTTGGAAAAAATCAAAACTACAAACACTGGTTGACTCCTGTTTATTAATCTTTAATAAAAGGAACATGTCTTCCGCATTCGGTATCGAGGAAATCCAAGGCCAAGAAAGGGCACTAGTATTCTTAAAAAAATACTCATCTCAACCTGACCTTCTTCCTCCCCTACTGATCTTTCACGGACCCGAAGGTACCGGAAAAGAATCCGCAGTCGAAAGATTCATAAGACATGTTCTTTGTTTAGAAGGAACTTCTTGTGGACACTGCGTTTCTTGCAGAGCGTTCATGCATCATTCTCATCCTGATATTGTTTGGTTTCCATTAGAAAAGAATAAGCAAATAGCGATTGGTAAGGAAGACAACCCGGAAGAGTTCACTATCCGTTGGTTGATCCGCACAAGACTTTATTATAGACCGCATCTTTCTAAGATAAGATTTATCATCATCCCCGATGCATCTTTGATCGGTAACGAAGCGGAGACTGCACTCTTAAAATCTTTGGAAGAAGCTCCCTTCTTCACTCGTTTTATATTTATAGTAAACGACTTAGAACAATTGAAAGAAACGATCGTGAGTCGAGCGGTCTGCATTCCTTTCGGTTATCTTCCTCAACAAGTGATCAAGGAATTACATAATAAAAATTCAATACCTTACTTTACTGCGAAAGGTGGAAGTATGGTATCCTTTGATTGTCCACCGGCTGTGCTGGAACAAATTTCTCAAAGAATTAATGGAAATCTAAGACAACCATTGGATTATCTTAGATTAGAAGAATGGATAGTGGAATACAAAGAAGAGCATTCCGATTGGAAAGAAGATTTTTCCTTCAAAGACTTCTTAGATCTAATCGGATTACTATTGTTACAAGAGTTCTCCAAGTCAGATTTTGATTCTAATTTACCTAAGATGGAAGCTATCTTTCGTTTTAAGGAAAAATTACACGAGAGAATACATGGACAAGAGAACATTGCGTTATCTTTGCTTATACATGAGCTATCTCTCCTAGAACAAAAATAGGAAATTCTTTATATTTTCTTTAAACTCTCAAATGTCCACTTCGCATAACAACGGTTAAATGTAATAAAATACTAGTAATTGCACTAAGTGACATAATGACTTATCTATCACTAATCCACTATGTTTTTCCTAAGGTTTCCTTTTCGATTTCCGAATTTTCATTTGTATGCGACTGACGGAAGAAAAATAGTGTAATCTCGTCGGATGGTCCTTCAGACCGTTTCCTAATTCAGTTTTTTCTTTTCCGAGACAAATACGAGTTTCGTATTCATAAAGTCGTCGGTGCGTATTTGATTTTTTTCTTTGGAGTTTTTTTTGGACCCTAGTTGGAAGCGTGTATTAGAGGAAGTTTCCAAGGAAATTCCTCCTACGTACTTTGATAAGTTTATATATACCTTACAATTAGAGAGTTTAACTGACGATCGTTGTATTCTCATAGCTCCATCTTCTAATATAAAGACACATGTTGAGAAAAAATACCAAAACCATATAGAAGAAGCAATCTTCAGAGCCAGCGGAAACAGAGTCCCGGTAGAAATCGTTTTAGAAGCGGCTTCTAATCTAACTGAAGTTCTTCAGGAAAAATTCAAAGATAAGTCATATTCTTTTAATCCGGATTACTCTTTTGATAATTTTATCGTAGGGAACACCAATCGTCTTGCTTTTAGCGCAGCGATGGAATGTGTAAAAAATCCTGCAGAGATCAATCCTTTATACTTATTCGGAAAAGTAGGTGTGGGTAAAACGCATCTTCTGCATTCTATGGGTTCCGAAATTCTTAAAAAAGAACCTTGGAAAACGGTACATTACGTAGATATAAAGTCATTTATGAGCGAGTTTTTGTTCGCTCTTCAATCTAGAGATTCTATCGAATCTTTTAAAATTAAGTACCAATCTTATAACTGCCTTTTGATCGACGATATCCAACTTTTGAATACAGGAGCGGAGAAAACCCAAGAAGAGTTCTTCTCTATCTTCAACTTTCTGTTCGAAAGAAAAAGACAAATAGTAATCGCGTCAGATCGTCCTAGTTCCGAACTTCCACTTCACGAAAGATTAAAATCTAGATTTGTAACTGGTGTTCAGGCAGATATTCAACCACCTGACAGAGACATTCGCGTTGGCATTCTGGAAAAGAACTGCCAGATTTTGAATTTGGGTCTTTCTCAGGAACATATACAGTTCATTGCGGATCTAATTGAAGATGATACTCGCGCGCTTCTTGGCGCTTTGAATGATTTAGCTCTTCATAAAAGAGCGTTCTCTCATCTATTCTTCACCTCAACAATGATAGAAGAGATACTGAAGAATCGTATCTTCCGTAAAAAGAATTTCCAACTTAGCCAAGACAAGGTCATAGAAAATATTTCTTCTCTTTATAATCTGGATCCGAACGAGGTGATGGGAAAGAGTAGAAAGCCTGAGTATGTGATCCCTCGACATCTTTGTATGTATGTATTACATAAAGGTTTCCGACTGAATAAAAGTCAGGTAGGAAGAATGTTCTCTGCAGAGCATACCACTGTAATCCACGCAGTTCGTAACATCGAAAATAAGATGAAAGTCGATAAAGAATTTTCCATTAAAGTGGAAGAAGTTCTGAACCGATTCCGTTTCCAATAAAAAACTTAGTTTCAATTCTTATCTAAAGGCGACATAGACCTATAGATAACCTGTAAATAAATAGTTAATATTCTATGTATAACAAGTAAATAAGACATAACACAAAATTATTGTCCCTTATAGACTTTGGTTTTGAAGGTTATTATAGCAGATACGAAGGAGTTTTTTCCGGTCCCTGGAAATTGTACTTTTCAATATATATGCGACATATTTCCCTTATCTAAAGAGTTATGACTCTTATCTACATATGCACAGGTACAAGTACTACAACAGTACATATATAAGAATCTATATATAGATCACCTATATAAATGGAGAATGCAAATTGAAGATCAAAGTGAACACATCCGAGTTCCTAAAAGCGATTCACGCTGTAGAGGGAGTAATCTCTGCGAGAGAGATACGTTCGGTTCTCTCCAACTTAAAATTAGAAGCAGAAACTTCTTCCGTATCTATTTCTGCGACTGACTTAGAAATATCTATTAAAACATCATTAAATGCTCAAGTAGAAAAGTCGGGAGATATTTCTTTACCTGCAAAACAATTATCCAGTATTTTTAAAACCATTCACTTCGAAGAGGCCTTACTCTCAACTGAAGATAGCGATGCTGATTCGAGTATTACTTATATCACCGACGCTACTAAGAAGAATGATTATAAAAATAAATTGAATGGAATGGATGCGGAAGAGATCAAAACCATTCCTAAAGTGGATGCATCTAATATCTCTGATTTTCCTACTGCTATGTTTGCAGAGATGATCCGTAAGACTTCTTATGCAATTGCTCATGAAGACCAAAGATATATTTTCAATGGACTATTTATGGTTCCTAAAGGAGATAAACTTGTATTTGCAGTTACTGATGGTAGAAGGTTATGTAAGATCGAAAGACCTCTTTCCACTACTTTGAAATTCAAAGATTCGGTGATCATTCCTTCTAAGGCAATCAGAGAGATCTCTAAAATGATCGCGACTGCAGAAACAGGAAAGATCGGAATCATAGACAATCAAATCTATGTGAACGCAAATCAGATCGAGCTTCTTTGTAAATTGATCGAAGGTAACTTCCCGAATTATGAGCAAGTAATTCCTAAGTCTTCTAAATTCAGTGCTGTAATCCCTAAAGAAGGATTCCAGATCTATCTTAGACAAGCATTGATCGCAGCAGAAGAACCCACTCGTCAGATACGTTTAACATTCACAAAAAATAATATTAACTTCTACGCTCAAACACAAGGAGTGAACGAGGTTAGTATCAATATGCCGATTGATTATTCTGGTGATGAGGTTACTGTAGCATTCAAAGGTGAATATTTATCCGATGTATTCAAGTCTATTGATGATAATGAATTCAGAATAGAGTTTAGTGATTCAAGTTCACCTGTAGTGTTCAAGGATCCTTCTGATCCTGATTTTATATCGGTAATCATGCCGATGAAAATCTAAAAGAGAAGATCTGTGTTTTTACGAAGCCTAAGGCTTCTCAATTTCAGAAATCACGAACAAATAAGCCTGGAGTTCCATTCCAGGCTTATTTTCTTTGTGGGAGAAAACGGAGAAGGAAAAACAAACTTACTCGAAGCAATCTCCATGATCTCTTGGCTGAAAAGTTTTAGAGAATCAGAAGAAGGAAATTTGATCCGTTGGAATTCCGACGGATATTATATCAAAGGCGAAGTAGATAGAGATCATAAAAGAGAAATTTATGAATTAGGTTTTTCTAAAAAACCGGTCAGTCGTCGCAAACTTAAATTCAACCAAGAAGAAGTTAAAAAAAGATCCGAGTTAGTCGGTAAGTTTCTGAGTGTTTTAATGACACCTTTGGATCTGGTGATCGTAGAAGGTGGGCCTTCTGAAAGAAGAAGGTTTTTGGATAGTCTTCTTTCTTCTTTAGATCCTTCTTACTTAAATGATCTAATAGAATATAATCGTATCTTAAAACAGAGGAACGCACTTTTAAAAAGTGGTTCTTCCGATCCTGGTCTTTATGAAGTTTGGAACCAAAGACTGATAGAAAAAGGGATCAGTATTTTTAATAAAAGAAAAGAGTTCATTTTAGAATTTGATCCTATCTATAGAGAAAATCTAAAAAAGCTCAGTGGTGGAAGAGATAATCTAAATCTGGAATACAAACCCAGTTTTTTCGACCTGGAAAATTTTAAAGAAACCTTACAAAGAAATATTAACAGAGATCGAAAACTAGGTTATACTTCTGTCGGGATCCATAGAGACGATCTGTATATCGGAGAAGATAATCGTGATATTATGGACTTCGCTTCTCAGGGCCAGAAAAGAAGTACTGTAATTTCTTTAAAAGCGGCAGCTTTCGAATATTATCGCAGGAAATTGGGAAAGACCCCGATTCTTCTAATTGATGACGTGATCCGAGAATTGGATGTAAAAAGAAGAGAATATTTTGTGGATCTGGTTTTGAATTCAGGACAGGCTTTCTTTACCACTACCGATCTGGAAGGTATCTCCGATTATGTAGGAAGATTAGAAGATGAAAAACAGATCTTTGTAGTCAAAAACGGACTAGTTACTCCTTACCAATGAAAGAAGAACCTAAGATACAAAAGATCGATCCTCAGGAATTTAAAACCATTCTTCAAAACTTGGGCTTAACGGAAGAAAGTTTAGCAGAGAAGATCGCAGTTCAAACTTTAGTTAAACGTTGGGTCGACATAATAGGTCCGGTATATGCGAGTCATTCCGAACCATTTGCGTTAAACGGTGATACGCTGGTGATCTTAACTGTTCACTCTGCATATAAACAGGAGATCCTTTTTATGAGAAAAAGGATCTTAAGTTATTCTGCTCGGTACTTGGGAAGAGATGTAGTAAAAAAAATAGAAATTAGGATCGGTAATCTCACTCCTAAAAAACAAAAATCCCCTTCGCATACCGCGGATAAAACCGGATTGGAAGGCAAACAAAACCTAGTTTCTTTAGCTGAAAAAGAAACCGATCCTATCGCGAAAAAAAGACTTTTAGAGCTAATTGAATATCTTTAAGAGGGATATTCTTTCTAAATAATAAGCCGAATTTCCTTGCCTCCTTAGCGAATTCAGGAAAACTATTCCTAGATTCCGGAGGACCGATGAGCCAACCAGAGAGCAGTTATAGCGCAGGTCAGATCAAAATCCTAGAAGGATTAGAGGCCGTACGCAAACGCCCCGGAATGTATATCGGGACCCAAGATGAGACCGGTCTTCATAAGATGGTCTATGAGGTCGTTGATAACTCCGTAGACGAGGCAATGGCCGGCCATTGTACCGAGATCACAATCTCCATTCTTCCTGATAATATTATAGAAGTGAAGGATAATGGTAGGGGTATTCCTACCGCTATCCACCCTGAAAAAAATATCTCCACGATCGAAGTGGTTATGACTATTCTACACGCTGGTGGAAAGTTCGAGAACGATGCCTATAAGGTGTCTGGTGGTCTCCACGGGGTCGGGGTTTCCGTAGTCAATGCTCTTTCAGAATCATTGGAAGTGGAAGTTCATCAACAAGGTAAAATCCACCATCAAAAATATTCCAGAGGTGTGCCTCAGGGTCCAGTGAATGTAATCGGAGATACTACCGAAAGAGGGACAGTTGTCCGATTCAAACCGGATTCGAGTATTTTTACTACCACTGAATTTCATTTTGATGTACTAACTTCTCGTTTTAGAGAATTGGCATTTTTGAATAAGGGCCTAAAACTTATCGTTCAGGACAAAAGGAAGTCTGACTCAGAAAAGCATGAGTTCATCTTTGATGGAGGGATTGTTTCCTTCGTTGAATATCTGAATGAGAACAAGCACCCACTTCACAAAACAATTCACTTCGAAAGAAATAAAGACGATGTGGTCGCTGAAATAGCGATCCAATACTCTGATACATATTCCGAAAATATTTTTTGTTTCACCAATAATATTAACAATAACTTGGGTGGAACTCACTTAGAAGGTTTTCGCGCAGCTTTAACTAGAACTCTTAATGATTTCTTAAAGAAAGATCAACAGCTCGTAAAAAAACAACCTACTGCATTATCTGGAGAGGATTTAAAAGAAGGAATCACTGCAGTGATTTCAGTAAAAATTCCTCAACCTCAGTTTAACTCTCAGACAAAAGAAAAGTTAGTAAACGCAGAGATCAAAGGGATCATGCAAACTCTAACTGGAGAAGGTCTTTCCCTTTTCTTTGAAGAGAATCCAGCGATTACTAAAAAGATATTAGAAAAATGTATATTATCTGCTAAGGCACGCGAAGCCGCTCGTAAAGCACGTGATTTAACCCGTCGTAAATCAGTTTTGGAAGGTGGTGGTCTTCCTGGAAAATTAGCGGACTGCTCTGAAAAAGATCCCGCAGCTTCTGAACTTTATATTGTAGAGGGAGATTCAGCAGGCGGTTCCGCTAAGCAAGGACGAGATAGACATTACCAGGCAATTCTTCCTCTAAAGGGAAAAATTCTGAACGTAGAAAAAGCTCGTTTAGATAAAATTCTCGGAAATGAAGAAATTCGCACTTTGGTTTCTGCATTAGGCACCGGGATTGGTGAAGATGAATTTAACGTAGATAAGGCTCGTTATCATAAAATCTTTATTATGACAGATGCTGATATAGACGGTTCTCATATTCGCACTTTGCTTCTTACATTCTTCTTTCGTTATATGAAATCCATCATAGAGAAAGGATATTTATATGTTGCACAGCCTCCTTTGTATTTAGTTAAACATGGCAAGACATCGGCTTATCTATTTTCTGATAAGGAGAAGGATGAGTATTTAAAGTCCTTAGGAACAGAGAAGGCAGTCATCCAACGATATAAAGGTTTGGGTGAGATGAATCCGGAGCAACTTTGGGAAACAACTATGGATCCTGAAAAGCGAGTCGTTCTAAAGGTAAAACTCGATGACTATGTGGAAGCAGAAGATACATTTAATATACTTATGGGCGATGAAGTAAATCCGAGACGTCGCTTTATCGAGGTCAACGCTGCAAAAGTTGCGAACCTTGATCTTTAATATATTGGTAATAGGAAATTCTAAAAACAAATGAGCGAAGAGCTAGAGAACGAGACAAAAACTTTAGGATTTAGTCTTTCTTCCCGTCCGGATATTGGCGAGGCATTGAAGAATGGCGTCAGGGTAATTCCTGTCGAAATCGAAGACCAAATGAAGGAAGCCTACCTGGGTTACGCGATGAGCGTAATTGTGGGAAGAGCTTTGCCTGACGTCAGAGACGGTTTAAAACCGGTTCACAGACGTATTCTACATGCAATGAATGAAAGGGCCTGGAGAAGCGACCGGCCCTACGTTAAATGCGCCAAAATCGTAGGAGAAGTATTAGGTAACTATCACCCACATGGAGATAGCTCCGTATACGATGCATTAGTCCGTATGGTCCAAGAGTTCTCTCTTAGAGTCCCTCTTATTGACGGGCAAGGAAACTACGGATCAATCGACGGAGATAATCCTGCAGCTTATCGATACACAGAAGCAAGACTAGCAAAAGTTGCAGAAGAACTCTTAAGAGATATCGAAAAGGAAACAGTAAACTTTTCTCCGAACTTCGATGATACCAAACAACAACCTGATGTACTTCCTGCAAATTTTCCTAACTTACTCGTAAACGGTTCTTCCGGAATTGCAGTGGGAATGGCTACAAACATTCCTCCACATAATTTAAGAGAGACGATTGAAGCTGTTATTACAGTAATCAAAAATCCTGATATAAGTATATCAGAAATTCTTAAAATAATGCCAGGTCCGGACTTCCCTACCGGTGGTACGATCATCGGCGGAGAAGGCTTATTATCTGCATACCATTCCGGAAAGGGTTCGATCCGTATTCGTTCTAAAGTAGAAATCGAAGAGAACAAAAAAGGCAGAGAAGTAATCGTCGTAACCGAAATTCCTTACCAAGTAAATAAAAAGACTCTTCTAGAAAGAATTGGCGAGCTTGTTAATGAGAAACAAGTCGAGGGAATTTCTGAAATTTTAGATCTATCGGATAGGAAAGGGATCCGAGTAGAGATTCATATTAAAAAAGATGCAAATGCTCAAGTAATCCTGAACCAACTTTTAAAACTGACTCAACTACAAGTAAGTTACGGGATTACGATGCTTGCGATCTTGGATAATAAGCCTAAGATCTTCAATATTAAAGAGATCCTTACCGCTTATTCAATTCACAGAAAAGAAGTAATCGTTCGTAGAACTCAATTTGATCTAGATAAAGCGGAAAAACGCGCCCATATCTTAGAAGGATTGAAGATTGCTCTCGAGAATATTGAAGAAGTAATCAAAGTAATCCGCGCTTCCAAAAATGCTGCGGAAGCAAAAGAACAATTGATGGCTCGATTCGTTCTTTCAGATATCCAAGCCGATGCAATTCTCGAGATGAGACTACAAAGACTTACTTCTTTGGAAGTTCAAAAGGTCATCGATGAGTTGGCAGAAGTTCGTGCTCTTATCTTGGATCTGAAAGACATTCTAGCAAAACCTGAAAGAGTGTCCGACATAGTTTGCACTGAGTTGGCCGAAGTTTCTGAAAAATTCGGAAACAAAAGAAAGACTGATATTAGTTTAGAAAGTGTAGAATCTTCTACTTTCAACGCAGAAGATCTGATCGCAGACGAAGAAGTTGTATTACAAATTACTTATGACCAATTCATAAAGCGACTTCCTCTCGATACTTTCAAAAGACAGAGACGCGGCGGAAAAGGGATCCAAGGACTTTCTCAGAAAAGAGAAGACGTAGTCAAGATAATGAAAACCGCCATGACACACGACAATGTCATGTTCTTCTCCAATACCGGAAAAGTTTACATGATGAAGGCATACGAACTTCCCCAGGCTTCCAAAGAAGCCAGAGGAAAATCTTTAAAGGCTATCATCGGACTAGGAGAGAACGAAACCGTCTCTGCAATCTTTACATTCAGAGAAGAAGATAAAGGAAAAGATCTTTTACTCGTTACCAAAAACGGATTTATCAAACGAGTAGAATTATCCGAATTCGGTAATGTTAAGAAATCAGGTATCATCGCGATCGGCCTTAGAGACGGAGACCAACTCATCGAAGTAATTTCCGTCGTAAAAGGTGATAACGTAATGATCTTCTCTGCAAACGGACTAGCACTTAGAATCGAAATGGATACAATCCGCGCTCAAGGTAGAACCGCCCAAGGTGTGACCGGGATGAGACTTTCCAAAGAAGACGCGATCGTAGGTCTTTCTAAAGTGGTAGAAGGCGACGATATATTCCTCATCTCCGAAAACGGTTACGGAAAACGTTTAGGCTTTGAAGAGTTCGGTACCAAAGGAAGAGGAGGCAAAGGAATGGCCTTCTTGAAAGTTGGAGAGAAAAACGGAGCCGCAGTTGCAGTGAGCTCCGTGGGCGAAGAAGATGAGATTATCCTAGTCACTCAGCAAGGAATGGTCATCAGAACTGAGGCGAATCAAATCTCTAAAATGGGAAGAACTGCAGTGGGAGTCAGAGTCGTGGACATCAAGGACAATGATAGAGTCCAAGATTGTACCGTGATTCGTGAAAGCAAAGAAAAATGATCCGTATCGGTTCTGTCGAAATTCCCGGTTGGTTGGCAATGTCGCCGATGGCCGGGATCAGTGATAGCCCGACTAGAACCATGGCCCGCAGATATGGATCTGCATTCTCCTATACCGAATTTGTTTCCACAGACAGCCTTGCAGTAGGTTCGAAAAAAGCATTATCTCTATTACGTTTTCGTGAAGAAGAAAGGCCGATTACTTTCCAGATCTTCGGCAACAAGCTTGAGATTATAGTAGATGCGGCAAAAAGAATTCGTGAATTAAATCCAGACATTATAGATCTGAACATGGGCTGTCCTGCCCGCAATGTTTCCATGAGGGGATCCGGAGTGGGACTTCTCCGCAAACCCATATATGCAGGAAAGATAATAGAAGAAATGAGAAAGGCGCTGGATGTTCCAGTGACCGCTAAGATCCGCTTAGGATGGGACGATACTTCTAGAAACTATATGGAAGTTTCCAGGATTTTAGAAGAATCAGGAGTGATGGCAATTTCAGTTCATGGAAGGACCCGCGAAATGGGATATTCCGGAAAAGCGGACTGGGACGCGATCGCAGATATCAAATCCGAAAGGAAAGTTCCGATCTTCGGCAACGGAGACGTTAGTAGTTATGAGGAAGCAGTCCGCAGGAAAGAAGAGTCGAAAGTGGACGGAGTCCTTATCGGTAGGAATTCCATCGGAAACCCATGGATATTTTCCGATATTAAAAAGGAAGATCTAAGTTTCGAGGAGATTGTATCTACTACTATAAATCATTTACAGTTGATGAGAGAAACATTCGGAGATAAGTACGGATTGATCCTTCTTAGGAAACATTTAGTACGTTATATACAATCCAGAAAGGAAGTGGAACCGATGAGAATGGAACTTCTCAAAATGGAAGATCCGGAAAAACTGATCCAAATACTTCGCGAAGCTCAAAACAGTTTGAGTATAGCTTCTTGATCCGCCAGGATTGAGATTGACAAAGGTTTTCCAAAATAAGCTGATAATTCCTTTCAAGGAGGAATTTGATGAGAGCCATTGCACTCATATTCACCATACTTGCATTACTCGCATGTGATAAAAAGAAAGAAGAAGCTCCGGTTGAACAGATCGTTGGAACAAAATATTCCGGCGTGGATCAAAACGTTTATAAAAAGCCAGGAACCAAAGAAAAATCGGAACAAGTCACTTTAGTTTACGAATTCGAAGAAGTAAACGGATTAGAGATCGTTCCTTTCGAATTTACGGATGCTAAAGGGAATAAAACGGTAACAGATTATCTGAAACTTAAAACAGTAGATGGAAAAGAAGGTTTTGCACTTCTTAAAAACTTCTACGATGCGGTTCTATTCGTGGTAGCAGACGGAGACACTGCGTTTGCTAAAAATTCTCTTACTTCTCCTTCTAAAGGAAAACTAGAAAAGGGAATGTCTTGCTTTGAGTCTGAAGCAAGTGGAGAATTTTCTAAAGTACGTTGTTACGGTTCTATCTTGAAAGGTGGAAAGCTAAATAACTTGCACGATATTTGGATCCAACCTGTATCTTCTAATATTTCCAGAGATCCTCTTTTGGGAGATAGCGTTCGAAATTTAAAGGCAGCGAGTTTAAAATTGATCGAACTCAATAAAACTACTGACCCGGCTAAACAGGAAGAATTCAAGAAGGCTGCAATTTCTGCTTTAAAGGCCGTTTTTGAGAAAGGAGATATTTATCAGGAATCTGTAAATTCCCTTGCGACTGAATTTGGCATAACTCTTTCCGAACAACAACCAACTCAGTAAAACTTAAAATAAAAAACCCCACCTTTTGTAAGGCGGGGTTTTCCTTTCCAGTTAGAGTAGAAACTCGAACTGAATTAATATTATTTACCGATTTCTTGAGCTTTAGCTACGAGAGCGTCGCGTCCACCTGGAAATTTAGCGTAAATAACACACTGGCATTCTTCCCAGTTGTCTTTAGAAACATCGCTAGGATCGGAACCTGGACCAGTAGCTTTACACTCGTAAACTCCCACTCCTTTAACGATACCTGCAGAAGTACCAACGATAACGGAAGCAGTTGCTTCACCGTCGGAAACTCCGGATGCGGATTCAACTGTCTCACCGACCATTTTTTTAACAACGTCGGAAGCACCTTGTAAGCGAGAAGCTTCGCGGCAGGTAGACTGCATCATAGCGAGACTTTTTTTCGCAACAGCTTTAGCAGATGCGCGAGAAGCGAACTTCATGTAATAATAGTCTTTAGGATTGGTATCTCTTGGAGTTTTACCGTCGTTTCTTTGCTCAGGTGGTCCACCCCAGCCTTCGAAAGACCATCCCCCGTCACCAACGGAAGTAGCGTCTTTTTGAGCGGTATTAGCTCCGCAGTAGGTAAGTAATGCAGCAGATAGTGCAATAACGATTACTTTCTTGATCATCATTTTCTCCTTGATCAGATGGAATTGAGGAATATATCCATTAAACGGATTCCGCAAGCCATTTTTTAATGAATACGTTTAAAATTAAAAGCAGCCAACTTTTTGGTAAAAAAATATTTATTCGCAACGCACAATTGTCAAAAAATTTCCGAAATTATCTTTTTGCTCTGCTAACTCTGGCAGCTAGCGACGCAATAGCGACGACAGTTGTATTTCTTCCAGGAAATTGGGAAGGACAAGCTCCTCAGTCTTTGGAAGGAACAGGAGATAAGCCATATGAATTAGCAAAATTGGGCCAGTTCTACGCGACAAGGTTCTATTCTGTTGAGATAAAAGAACAACTCTCTCCGAATTCAGATCCGGAAATAAAAGATTTTCTAATTCCCCAGGTCTCAAGAGAAAAATTTAAACAAACTTGTTCCAGACTCAAACCGGATTATGTAGTTCGAGACCAGTTGTCTATCGAGGAGAAGATCCGAATTGATCGTTCCGTGTATGACTGTAATCTTTCTAAAATGGAAGAATACTCCATCATAGGCAGAAAAGATCTATTTGAGACCTTAGAGAAGTTGACCAAGGATTCTTTTCCTTTGGTTCCCAAGAAAAAGATAAAAGAATATTCCAGAGAACCAGTCCGAGCCGCGAAGTCTCAAACCATCGTGCTTGATTCTTCTTATTCTTATGCACCGGAAAGAAAAGAATTTATGTCGCAATTAGAAGCGATCTCTTGGCAACCGGAAACAAAATTTCGTTTAGTTGTTTTTAGCGAGAATGGTTCCAAAGTTTTTCCTGAATCCAGCCGTTCGGAGTTTATCAAACAATGGAAGGATTTTAAATCCGAAGGAAAATCCAACACCCAAGATCTTACAAATGCACTTCTTCGATTAAGAAGGATTCTAAGTTCGGAAGATTCTCCAGGAAAGAAAAAGGAAAGAATGATTAGCATTCTCACTAACGCGAAGGCTTCTAATTCAGTTGGTGGATATGGAGCTGCGATCGAGGGTCTTAGTCAGATTGGAGCAAAAGTTTCTATTCTATATTCTTCCTATGCTGGGCCGGAAGCACGTAGGGAACATAAAGAAGCAGCAAAGAGAGGAGCAGAATTCAGAGAAGTTTCCTATTTCCAGAGAATAGTAACTCCAAGAGATTCCAAAACTTTGGTGTTCAAAGAAGGAAAATTATACAGCACCAACGCTTCTCCAGATCCAAAAATGAAAATAGAGGATTCTTCTCTCGAAAAAGTAGAGTTTGCAGGCAAGTATTCCTTAGGAGAATTCCTAAATCCATGGAGTCTCGGAAGTATTTATGAAGAAGTAAAGAAGGAGAAAGTCCTCACTTCTGAGCCGGTTCGCAGCAATTTTGCATCTCTATTCTCCAGTTCTGTAAGCGAAGCTTCCAATTCAGAATATTTCGGAAATTTTCCAAAAGTTTTAGTCAAATCTGGGTCTAAGGCGTTCTGGATCCGAGTCCCGAATACTTCCGGATTTTCAGAGGGAAAAAAAGGAGTATGGGCGGTTACGTTTCTTTCATCCTCTTTTTCTTCAGAGGGGGTCGAAGTAATACCGGATTCGTTAGAACGATATACTTTCTCTACTGCTAAAATTTTAGAATGTGATCCTTCCGTTGCTCGAAATTATCTAAGAAATACGGAAAAATTCAAATTCGATTGTTTAGTAAAGGGAGAGATCCTGGAAGTTTCTCAGCCGTAGCAGAGCCATGGAAGAATCTAATTTTATCGCATTATCTCCATCTACCCGTAAGATCTTGGATCGTATGAAACAAGCGGTCTCTTCCGACCTACCCATCTTAATTTTAGGAGAATCAGGGACCGGAAAAAGTTATTTGGGCTATTTGTTCCACTCCTTCTGCAAAGACAGGTTTCCTCAATATCAAGTTTTTGATTTTTCTGTTTCCGAATCAGAAGAAGAAACTTCCGAGATATTTTCTAAGTTAGACGGAAAATCTGGGGTTACGATCTTTTTAGAAGCCTTCTCAAATTTGAATCCGAGTTTTCAAGTGCAACTTTTGCAAAAGATACGGAATGAAAAAGGGAAGAATCGATACTTACTTTCCGATCAACCTGATCTTCCTGAAAAAGTGAAGTCTGGTAAACTGCAGGAATCCTTGATGACTGAGATCCAAACTCTTCAGGTAAAAATTCCTACGCTAAGAGATAGAAAGGAAGACATTCCTCCACTGACCCGCTTTTTTCTAGATCTGATCGGTAAAAGATACAATCGTAAGAATATTAAAATTTCTGAAAAGTTAGGAAAGTTTTTATTAGAGTACGATTATCCAGGTAATCTTCATCAGCTAAAGAATCTTTTGGAAGCGATGGTCTCTATGCATAATGTGAAGACCTTGGATACGAAACATCTTCCTCCGGAATTATTCGAAACTGGCTACAAACAAAATGATGGTCTTACTGTACGCACAGGAATTCCTCTTAGAGATTATGAAAGAGAAATTATCCGACGCAATTTGATCCTCGTAAATGGAAACAGGGAAAAGGCTGCGAGAATATTAGGAATTTCTGAAAGAACAATTTATAGAAAGATCACCGAGTTCGAACTGTTCGATTCCGAGGATGGAAAAAATCCTCCATCTTCCTAAAGAAATAATAAACGGTTTCTTCCTTTTCGGAACCTGTTTTGATTTTTTGGTTCATTTCTAATAAGAACTCATACAATTCTTTAATTTCCATATCGTTAAATGTTGAACTTTCTTTTTTTAGTCTTTTGAAAGTATGATTCTTTCGAGCAGGAGAATAGGCTCCGATCCCAAGTAGATCTGATTGTTCTTTTTCACTCAGTACTTTGTCATACATTCTTAGAATAATTTTATAAATTCTTAATTTGTCTAAATGATCCTTTACTAGGGAAAGAAAAATGAGAAGTGAATCCTTCCCTATTTTGAATTTTGAAAACTCTCTGGAAAATCTTCCATAATCCTTTTCGAAAAAATAATCCACAATCTCAGAAGAACTGAATTCTGAACTTTGAAATAGTACTTCTTTTAGATCTGCAAGATTGAAACTTTTTTTGCCTAAGTATAATTTTAGTTTTTCTAAGTTCTTTAAATATGCACCGGCACTTGGATTAACTTTGAGTAAAAATTCTTCTTCCGCTTCGTCGTCTAATTTTATTTCTACTTCTTTGGCAGCTCTTAAGAAGGCTTCTTTTCTTTTATCAGGAAATATTTTAGAAGATTTAAAATGAGAAACCTTGTCTCTGAATATGGAAATCAATTCTTTAGGAAGATCCCAATGATCATAGTGGATCAGAATTCTTACCGTTTCCGGAACTGAGAAAGATTTGGGAGAAGTTTTAGATTTTGTTTTTCCCAACCAAGGTTTGAAGAATGTAACACCAGACTTGATGATGAATAATTTCTGTGCCGCGAACATGTCCAGGTTTCCAGCTTCGTTCTGAAAATTCTCCAGATCGCCTGGCTCAGCTACGAAGACCACGATCTCATAAGGATCCGCACTTTTTTTATAAGCTGCTTTGTATAGATCACTGACCACACCGAATTCGTAAGAATCCTGAGAAACCACAAATAGGATCTGAGGCAAAGTCTCCAGGTTTGGCTTGGTCTTATGTAGAAAATCGATCAGATTGTCGTAGGAATTCGAGACTTTTGTATCTGCCACGGAAATCATCCTGAAAGGATTTCCGCAGGTAGTCAAGCCGATGATCCGATTCTTTTCCTAAAGTAGATCTGGGATTTTTCCGATCTTTTAGATAGGTTTAGGCCCTATGAGAATTAGCGACGGCGTACAGAGAATTTCTGCTCAAGAAGATTATCTTACTTATATCAAACCGATCCTAAATCAATCCAGGGTGCCTGCAATAGAGCCTATACGCCAAAGGGATTTTTCCGATTTAGGAAAATCTCTGAAATTGTACGGCCCGGATGGAAGTTCTTCTCCTCAAGAATCTTCAGCATCTAAAGGTCGATTTCTAGATCTTTACGTTTAATTTTCCTTTTTCTATATTCAAAATTAGAGAAACCGACTCCAAAGAGTATGGTATAAGAAAAATTTGCGGACTGGAAATCCTAAGATATTTGAATAAGATCCTCGGAAATTTTTCACAGGCGAATTTGGATCTTGGATGCCATAAGATCCTGCTTTGTCGTATGGTTTGCAAATTTTAATATATTCTAAAATTTCAGATTTGCCCCAAGCATTGAAGTCTACTTCTGAAATATCGTAATCGAAAATTTTTTCGTCCTTTGTCCTGATCCCGAGTCCAGAATAGACATGATGTGTTTTTCCGGAAAGTTCAGAGATCATGGAAAATGCTTCCGATTCGTCAGCAGGTTTTTGCAGGATCTTATTTTGAAAAACTACGATTGTATCCGAGGCTATGATGACTTCTTCAGAACCCTTTGGTTCAGGTCCAAGTTTTGCCAAGGTTACTCTTTCTAAATAGCGAACAGGTGTTTCTTCATGAAGACTAGATTCGTCCGTGGGTAGAGGTAGGACTTGAAATTGTAATCCCAAAGATTGTAAGATCTCTTTTCTTCTAGGAGATTGGGATCTCAGAATGAGCATATATCCATTCTGAAAGAAAAGCCTTGCCAGACACTCCTTTTCCCAGTATCAATGTTCGCACGGATCGAACCAATGAATTTATTTCTTAGATCATTCTTCTCAACACGCACCCTAGTTTCGGTAATTCTTGTCTCGCTTATGACTTTCACTTCTTCTTATTCTCAAGAAGCTAAGAAAATTGCACCTAATGATAGTCCGGAGACCAAACCGACTAATTCGAATGTGGATCTAAAATCCAGAGCATATTCTTTGCGTAAGAAATCTTGGGTATCCTTGCGATATCTTAGAACCAGTCTATTAAATTTTGGGAAGAAAGCGGACTGGGATACTTGCCTCGCGGATTATTCAAAGGCAGAATCTTCTTTTCAAAGAGGGGAATGGGAATCTGCAGGAAACCAATTCCAAACTTTAAAAACAAAATTGGATCAACTTGCGGAGGCTCAAGCAAAGGAAGTATTTAATAGATCCGATGCGTTGGAGAAGGACATCCAACCTAAGGTTGTGGATCTAAAACTGAATACGGAAACAACCGGCAAACAATACATTCCTGTGATGGAGAAACATCTGCAGATTTATAGAGATACCTGGCAGGCAGCTAAGTTAGAAAGAGAAGCCGGAAACCAAGGACAGAATCTATATTTTGCGAAGCAAGGCCTGTTACAACTTTATAAAGCCAAAATCCTTTTGGAAAAATCCAAAGAAGGAAAATTGGAATCGGAAGAAAAGCTTACTAAAAACAAAGTTTTAGAAACGGACTATTTAACTCCCGAGGAAGTGAAATATTGGGATGATTGTCTGGAAGTATTGAACGAATCGGAAGAGAAGAATCGACAAAAAGAAAAGCAGGCGATCATAAGTGTTTACCAATCTAGAACAGGCAAAAAACCGGGAGAGTCTAAGAATAGTAAAGACCCTGCTCCGAGCGGAGAAGGTAAAAAGTAAGGGTCTTTCCGGTTTTTTTCCGAAAGTAAGAATAGAATATGAAATTATCTAAGATTATCTTGCTTCTATTCTTTTTGTCCTCCGTATCATGCCGAGGCTTTAATCTTCAAAATTTTAAGAATCATACATTTGAAAACACCTGTGATTGGTTCGATCTATTCTGCGATAAGATTGTAGTGAATCCGGATCTTTCCGACTGCGATCCGTTTCATGAAGAATACGAAGGATATTCTCATTACATAGATCGTGGAGTTTTAAAAAACGATTATAAGATAGAAGAAGAAGCCAAACAGGAAAAAGAACCTAACGATCCAACGGAACCTTTGCCTAAGAAAAAAGAAAAGATCAAAGCAACCAATACGGATTACGGAAATAATATGAGAATAGATTCTAAAAAACTATTTGAAAGATATGATATTTCCGCAGGAAGAAGATCTGACAAAGATAGATCCAAACATCCTTGCGGTGTTTTGCAAGATGGCAACAAGCCTAAAGTGTATTATTCGGAACCTAAAACAAACGATAAGGGAGGAGAATTTTGAAAAACGTATTCGATTTAACAGGCAAATCAGTATTAGTAACAGGAGCAACCAGAGGGATAGGAAGACAGATCGCTCAGGGATTTTTAGATGCGGGTGCAACAGTTTATGGGACCGGATCTTCCGCGGATTCCATTAAACGTTTAGAAGGATCTGGCATCGAAGCATTTGCAGCTGATATTCGCCAACCTGGAGCAATGGATTCTATCATAGAAACATTGAGTAAAAAGCACGGAAAGCTCGACGTGCTTGTAAATAATGCGGGAGTTGCTGCAAATCTACCTGCAGGTTTTTTTAAAGAAGAAGACATCCAAAACGTGACACAGACTAACTTTGTGGGAGTGTTTCGTGCAAGTCAGGCATACTATAAAATACACAAGAAAAAAGGCGGGAACATTATTAATATCGCCTCAGTCCTAGGTATGGTCGGCACTAAATTTGCGTCCGTGTATTGTGGAACAAAAGGTGCAGTAATCAATATGACCAAGGCCCTCGCAGTGGAATGGGCAGGCTCCGGATATAGAGTGAATGCGATCTGTCCGGGATTTATAGATACGGACATGACGGACATGATCAAAGAAAAGCCGGAAGTATTGGAGCAAATGAAAGCAAGGATACCGATGTCTCGATTGGGCCGACCGGAAGATCTTGCAGGTGCTGCAGTCTTTTTAGCTTCAGATGCGGCGGCTTACGTTACCGGTCAAGCTATCGTCGTGGACGGAGGTGTTACTTCCGGTATATGATACTAGAATTGCATCCCCAGAATCCTGAGAAGAGGATCCTCGGACAAATTTCCAAAAAATTATCCGAGGGAGGGGTGTATGTATTTCCTACAGATACAGTTTACGGTTTGGTAGCAGACTCTCAATCGCATGCAGGAGTCGAAAAATTATACAAACTAAAGAACATCTCTAAGAATCAACCTCTGTCTCTTCTTTGCGCGGATATTTCCACTGCATCCAATTATATGGAACAACTTTCTAACGAAGCGTTCCGTTTGATGAAAAGGATCACTCCTGGACCTTATACGTTCGTAGTTAAGGCGAATAAACATCTTCCTAGGGTTTCATTCTCAAATCAAAAAGATAAGAATATCGGGATAAGGATCCCTGATTCTAAATATCTGCAGACTTTGATGGAACTCCATCCGAATCCTCTTACTTCTACTTCCGTATTCTTTAAAGACGAATTCGTGACCGACGTGGACATGATCGAAAAAGAATACGGTAGCAAAGTGGATGGGATAATAGATGGAGGGATCCTAGAACTGGAATTATCTACTATTCTTGATTGTACCGGAGATGGAATTTCTATCTTAAGAGAAGGCAAGGGAATGGATAAGATCAACTCATTATAATCTCTGGAGGCAATCATGCAAAAAAGACAATTAGGAAAAATAGGCCCACTCGTATCCGAACAAGGATTGGGATGTATGGGAATGTCGGATTTTTACGGACAGACGGACGACACTGAATCCATTGCAACAATACATCGCGCGATAGAGCTGGGAATTACGTTATTCGATACAGCTGATATGTATGGTCCTCATATAAATGAAGAACTTTTAGGAAAAGCAATTAAAGGTAAAAGAGATAAGGTTGTAGTTGCCACTAAGTTTGGGATCGTAAGAGATCCGAATGATCCTTATAAAAGAGGATACAATGGAAAACCTGAATATGTGAAAGCAGCCTGCGAAGGAAGTTTGAAACGTTTAGGAGTAGATACTATCGATCTTTATTACCAGCACAGAGTAGATCCGGATACTCCTATCGAAGAAACGGTAGGTGCAATGGCGGACCTAGTAAAACAGGGAAAAGTAAAATACATAGGACTTTCCGAAGCGGGAATCGATACAATCAAAAGAGCCGCTAAGATTCATCCTATTTCAGCATTACAAACCGAATATTCTCTTTGGACTAGAGATCCGGAAGATGGCATCTTACAAACTTGTAGAGAACTCGGAATTGGATTCGTAGCTTATAGCCCCCTCGGCCGGGGATTTTTAACAGGCCAGATCCAAAAATTCGAAGATCTGGATCCAAGCGATTTTAGAAGAAACTCCCCTCGTTTCCAAGGAGAGAATTTCCAAAAGAATCTTGAATTAGTCGCTAAGATCAAAGAGATCGCTAACGAAAAATCGGTCACCGCAGGACAACTTGCTTTGGCTTGGGTTCTTGCTCAGGGACAAGATATAGTTCCGATTGCAGGTACTAAAAGACGCAAGTATCTGGAAGAGAATATCGGAGGAAGTTCTGTCAAATTATCCAAAGAAGATTTAGACAGGATCAATTCAGTCGCTCCAAAAGATGCAGCGGCCGGACTACGTTATCCGGCTTCAAGCATGGGTTCCGTAGGAAGATAATCGATCAGGAAGGCCTATTTAGTTTTTAAAGCGGCCTTCCATTCTTCTTCTTTAAAACCTACTAGTCCGAAGTTTTCTCCTAGTACAAAAGGTCTTTTTACGAGGTTTCCATTTCCAGAAAGTAGCTCGAACTGTTCGTCCAAACTCATTTTGGAAAGTTTGTCCTTAAGACCCAGTTCCTTGTAATCTCCGCCCGAGGTATTGAATAATCTTTTGGAGTCTCCACCTACGTACCCCAGCATTTTTTTGAGTTCTGCCTTGGTCGGCGGAGTTTCCCGGATTGCCTTCTTGTCGAAGTCGATCTTCTTGCCTTCCAGGAATTTTAGGGCGTTTCTGCATGTGCTGCAATTTTTGTATTCGTAAACTTTTAACTTCACGGTTGGATCTCCTACAAAGCTTTCCCTTCCCAAATTCGGAATTTATGTCGTCTTTGCAAGCCGGAACCGACAAAAAAACTTTACCTTGAAAATGGAAAGTTTTGCCGATAGTATTCCTTAGGACGCGCTCAAAGTGCTGAATAAAAAGACCTCTCTAACCGGAAGACAAAAAGCGGCTATTTTTCTAATTGCCGTAGGGTCCGACGTATCTTCGGAAATTTTCAAACATCTACGTGAAGACGAGATCGAGCAGATCACGTTTGAGATTGCACGTTTAGATAAGATCACTCCGGAGGATAAGGAAAAGGTTCTCGTAGAATTCAATGAGCTTATGATGGCTCAGGAATTCATCTCCAATGGAGGTATCGACTTTGCTAGGGGGCTATTAGAGAAAGCTCTCGGTAACCAGAAAGCGATCGATATCATCAACCGACTTACTTCGAGTTTGCAGGTCCGTCCTTTCGACTTTATTCGTAGAACCGACCCTCAGCACTTATTAAACTTCATCCAGAACGAGCACCCTCAAACAATCGCATTAATTTTATCTTATTTAGATCCTCAGAAGGCATCTAGCATTCTATCAGGATTACCACACACGATCCAAGCAGAAGTTGCAAAAAGGATCGCGACCATGGACCGGGTTTCTCCTGACGTTCTTCGAGAAGTGGAAAGGGTATTAGAAAGAAAACTTTCCACATTGGCGAGTGAGGATTATACCTCTGCCGGTGGTATCGACTCAGTGGTAGAAATTTTGAACCTTGTGGACAGGGGAACTGAGAAGACGATCATCGAAGCCTTGGAAGAGGAAGATCCTGAACTCGCGGAAGAGATCAAAAAGAGAATGTTCGTATTCGAGGATATCGTACTACTCGACGACCGTGCGATCCAAAAAGTATTGAGGGAAGTAGACAACTCAGATCTTGCAAAAGCACTCAAGTCTGTGGATACCGAAGTGCAAGAAAAAATCTTCAAGAACATGTCCAAACGTGCCGCGAACCTACTCCGAGAGGATATGGACTTCATGGGACCGATTCGTATTAAAGACGTGGAAGACGCTCAGCAAAAAATCGTTAACATCATACGTAAGCTGGAAGAATCCGGAGACATCGTAGTCGCTCGTGCTGGCGAAGACGAACTCGTTATGTGAGGTCCGAGCCTGGACCATATATCTCACAAACGATTTGTATTCTGGATCTGCGTAACCTTACTGATCTCTCAGTTCGGTTGTATTTCAGATACTAAGCCCGTTAGAAAAATAGATTTTTCGGAACTAGAATGGACCGGAAGACTTATTACGGAAACTCAAAATGATAAGAAAGCGGAAGTAAAAAATAAAAAGCAAGAATCTGTTTCTGAAGATTGGACTCCTCTTCCGAATTTACCTTGGACATTCAATAGTCTCTTTCAAATCCCTATGGATTCAGGACTTCATCAAGTTGAGATAAAGACCGACTTTAATTTAGATAAAGCGGACGATTTACTTAAAATTCCTGCCGGGCTATATATCACTGATATAGGAGAGAATTGGAAAATTCTCCTGAATGGAATATTAGTAAGAGAAGAATGGTACGAACCTAGTAACGGACAGCTTTCTAAAAACCGTTCCGTAAAAGGTCTTATCATTCCGCTTTATCATGGGATCTTAAAGCCGGGTAAAAACGAATTGAAGATCCGTTTTATAGGAATGGCTGACAGCAATCCAATAAAAGCAAACGATCATTTTGGATTCTATCATCCAAAAAATTTCAGGATTTCCTCTCTCGAAGAAATTTATAACTCAACTTCAGAATACTTCGATATATTTCTTTTTGGGATCTATTTTATATTCGGATTCTATCATGTTCTGTTTTTTATAACTAGAAAGCAGGATATTTATTATCTCTACTTTGGACTGTTTTCATTATTTTCCTCAGTATATTTCTATTTCACCACTTTTCATATATATAATAAATATATAAACTTTCCGGACGGACCCGATACTGAATTATTCTTTAGGGGAGAAATTTCCGCACTTATTCCTATGGTCCCGGTCTTTATGCTTTTTGCGAAAGACTTCTTTTACCAAAAAGAAGGAAAGTTTTGGATCATTCGGACCTTCTGTGTTTTAAGCGGGATTTTATTCTTAACGAATTGGTTCCTGCCTTTTAAATACGTTCTTCCGAATCTTATGGTTTTCCAAGTGCTTCTGTTTTTGATGCTCTTGTATGTGATCTTCTTTTCTGCGAACGCGATCCGTTTGAAAAAACCCGACTCTATCAAACTAGCGGTCGGTATCGGGGTCTGTGGCCTTTTCGGACTTTGGGATACGATCGATGCGATGACTAAGATTGCGGGATTTCATTATCCTTTCTTTAAGATCTCATTCTCAGTTTTCATTCTTGTTATTATCAGTCTTTTGGTATCCAGGTATGTGAGTTTATACAAACAATCTCAGGCTCTTAACTTAGAGATCTCAAAACAGAGAGATGCATTCTACAGATTCGTTCCTTCCGAATTTATTTCCATCTTAGATAGAGAAAGCCCGGTGGAGATTAAGATAGGAGACTCTAAAGAAAAAACAATGTCCGTATTCTTCGCGGACTTAAGAGGTTACACTTCGGTTTCCGAAAAACTAAGTCCAGACGAGAATATAAAGTATCTGAACAGATACTTCTCCGCATTTGAAGATATCATATTTAAGAATGCTGGCTTTGTAGATAAATACATTGGAGACGCGATCATGGCATTGTTCTCGGATCATAGTGATAGAGCGGAAAAGGAGAATTTCAACTCCGCAGACAACGCCCTTCAATCTGCGATAGACATGGTTCGTTATGTAGAATCTTTGAACGACGGAATTGGATTGGGTGCGGATCTGGGAATCGGAGTGAATACAGGACCTTTGATCCTTGGGACTGTAGGAAGTGAGAGAAGAATTGATACTACAGTTGTAGGGGATACGGTAAATTTATCTTCGAGAGTCCAAAGTCTTTCAGGATTTTATAAAACCAAAATTTTAGTAACCCATCATACTTTCTTACGCTTAAACCTACTTTCAGATGTAATGGCAAGAGAGATTGATACGGTAATTGTAAAGGGCAAGACTCAGCCTGTGATCTTATATGAAGTATTCCAAGCTGATGAACCAGAATCAGTAGATTGGAAAGAAGGCTCTAAAACAAAATTGAATGAAGGGATAGCTCTGTATAAAGCCGGCCAGTTCAAGAATGCTTTCTCTATCTTTAAGGAATTATACAAAGAAAAGCCTACAGACAATATAGTAAAATTGTATGCTAAAAGAACCAAAATGATCCTCGGCCAGACTCCTCCGGGAGATTGGGATGGGATTTTTAGGCTTCACAGAAAATAATTTTCAATTTCGATCTATTCTTCTAAAATTTAGGGAACGTCTAAACCCTTCTACTGTCTGATTGTTTACTCGGTTTTGTAATCCGAATTTAACCGCAACTAAATAGGAAATTCTAAAACATGAAGTATAAGATCCAAATCATCTCTATCGTTTTGCTTCTTTCTGCTTTAGAATTGGTTGCAGACGAAAAAGAGAGACTTCCGGATTTCAGATTGGCAGATCAAAGAGGAAAAGTTTTCAATTCTTCGAGTGCAAAAGGAAACACTTACTTTTTACTCGGTTGCGGTTTTAAGGACATAGTCCTTTGCAGAAAACATGGACGTAAGATCTATTGGAAGATGCAGACATTCTTGAAAGATGAGGATCGCGTTATATTCTCCGCATATTTGAATTTGAAAAACGCGCCATCTGCAGTTTTCGATTATATTTTCCAAGAAAAAGAGAAAGATTACGAAAGTATTTTGTTGGATAAGAAAGGGGTTTTATCCAACGGCTTGGTAGAAGGAAAATCTTTCTTAAGAGTATATTCTCCCAAGGGTGCGTTGATCCACAAAGAATATTTCGAGTCTGTGGATGACGCAAAAGTTTCCGAACTTTATAGATTGACCCGAAGCGGAAAGTAAAATGAACAAAAAGATCTTTTCTTCTTATCTTTCACTTTTGCTAATTCTTCCTTTTGTTGGTAACTGTGTAAGAAAGAATTCGCATGTTGCGGATTATTTCGAAAGATATTTTAAATATCAAGATTACATTCAAACTGAACTTAAAGACGATACTATTCGAGGGATCTTATATGGAAATCCGGAAGCGGATTCTGAGGAGAAGTTTTATAAGAAAGATGGATATCTTGCACTTTCTTTTCGATTAAGTGAGAGCGGCGATCGATTCAGAAAAGAATTATCCGATTCTCCTCTTTCTGTTTTTCCGGAAAGCCCGTATTCGATCTTTGTAAAGGCTGAGCCTGCGGAATTTTATACCAAGCCTATATACAAGATCACTCGAACAGTAGAAATGATCTCACCTGAAGTGAGTGTATACGATGTGTTTCCGATGATAGAAGAAACAATAGAACATCTTCGCAGGTCCGAACATAATCAAGTTTTAGAACATTCTTCTCTTCAAAAATTCTTATGTCATCAGTTCGATTGTGAGATTAAAAACGATCATGGAGAACTCTTTCTTACGTATACACTTTCGGAAAGAATGAGGGAACAATTTCCGATCGCGTACAAAAAATGGAATAAACGTTTAGGACAGGTTTCTTTTAGATTTCAGTTATTCCAACCAGGAGGTTTTACCAAGGGATGGGAATTCTATAATGAAGGAAAAAAAATTATATTAGGAATTCCGAATTCGCCTAAAGGATATTGGGCTTCTCCTAAGGCTTTGCATCTAAGAACGTATATGTTTATTAATGTTTTCGGATTAAAGGTCGATGTTCGAGGATTAGGATATACTCTTAAGTTCAGTCGTTCGGGAAACACGGACACTGTCGTGGGATACTACAATAAAATTCCGGAAACTACGATAGGCGGTAGATTTCTTTCCATTTTTCCTCCAGGTGCAGTGAACTTCTTTATTCCCGGAAATATGGATGAATATGCAGAAGGAAGTTTTAAACTTTTAGTGGAAGGATCCGACGGAAAGGGCGGGACACGATTCGAAAATAAAACCAAGCGTAATGGGAACAGAAGCAAGGTTTTGTTAACTACTCAGTCTGAAATATTTAGAGATCGTTTCCTTCCTTTCAAGTCGAGCGACGAAGATGATGAGCCTTCTTTTTTTACCGAGCTTGGAAAAAATATCGTATTAGATTTAAGAGGTAGATGATCCTCAAAACTTCAAGTATACTTGAAGTTCATAAAACCAATTTAGAAACTTTCTAAAACTGCTTGACTGGACCTCTTTCACAAATAATCCTAATCGGATTCGGTTAACGACCGAATAATATTTTTAGAACTGTGTTCGGAGGAATCATGGAATTAACCCTGTTTACCACCACGAACGGGCTTTATTACTTAGTTAAGTACATTCACTTTTTATCCGGGGTAACCTGGATCGGAATGTTGTACTATTTCAACTTTGTACAAGGTCCCTTCTTCAACGAAACCGATGCGGATACAAAAAAGAACGCAACTCAGAAATTAGTTCCACGCGCATTATGGTGGTTCCGTTGGGGCGCAATGTTTACCTTCTTATCCGGTATTGCGATGATCGCTATCGCACTTGGAGTTCAAGGTATTCCGCATAATTCCCAATGGGTCGTAGTAATTCTAGTGGGTGCGCTTTTTGGAACGGTTATGTGGGCGAACGTTTGGTTCGTAATCTGGCCGAATCAAAAAGTTGTGATCGCGAAAGCTAAAGGAGAAACCACTGTGGATCCTGCTCCTAACGCAAACCGCGCTTTCGTAGCTTCTAGAACTAACACTTTCTTCTCTATTCCAATGTTATTTGCGATGGGAGCGGCTCGTAACCTTCCTATTAATTATAGCCCGGACAAGTTGAGAGTTTTCCTCGGAATTATCGTACTTTTGATCGTGATTTTCGAAGTGAATGCTTTAAAAGCGGATCAAAACGGACCTACTGTTAAGCCGATCAAAACCGTAAAAGCTGTAATTACAAGCGGAGTGATTTTTGCTTTAGTTACTTACGTTCTGATGGAAGTTCTTTTAACTGCTTAAGGAATATTGAATGAATCCATTCCAAATCGATCGGAGTGGAAGCGAGAAGGGCGGTAATCACCGCCTTTCTTTTTTTAGCTTCCTACTCTTAGCTTTTTTATTATCTGTATTCTCTTTCTGTAAAGAATCCAAACCGCTTTCTCCGGAAGCAGAAGCTGGTAGAGGATTGTATATGGCAAACTGTATTGCCTGTCATAATGCAAACCCGAAACTCGATGGAGCCGTTGGTCCTTCTGTCGGAAATTCTTCTTATGAATTATTGGAAGCGAGAATGAGAGGAGAATATCCTCCAGGATACGTTCCTAAACGTCAGAGTACTGCAATGACCCGTTTTAATTTTGCGGAAGCTCAGATAAGATCTTTAGAAGAGTTTTTGAAACAGTAATAGATTTGGATTGGCGAGTGATCGATGATCTTCGCCGTTCCCTTCTTCTTAATTTCTTCCGATGGAGATCCGAACATTTCGGAGAATGTCGATGATCTGCTTATGGATCCTTCCATTGGAAGCTACTACTTCTGCCTGACCGGATAAGAAGTGTTTTCCTTGAAAGTCAGTGAGTTTTCCGCCTGCTTCCGTTAAGATCACGGAGCTTGCAACCGTATCCCAGAGTTTTACGCCCTTCTCCCATATACCGTCGAGCACACCTTCCGCAACCCAACATGTATCTAAAACAAAAGATCCTGTTCTTCTCATGGATCTACCGCAGCTGATAAATGCAGTGATGTCGGAGATAACCTCGTTCAAAATTTCCTTTCTATTTGTAGGAAAACTGGATACTAAAAGCGATCTTGCAAGCGCGTCCGTGTTAGAAACATCAATTCTGAGTCCGTTTTTGAATGCACCTTGGCTTAAAATTGCGGAATAACGTGTGTCCAACTCAGGTGCGAATACAACCCCTGCGACAGGAGTTTCTCTATGTTCTAAACCAACAGACACACAATAAAGAGGGATTCCTCTTACAAAGTTCATAGATCCGTCGATCGGATCCAGAACCCAACGGAAAGAATTGCTTCCTTCATGTTTGAAATAATCTTCTGAAATAATGGAGTCGTTTGGAAAGTTTTGTCGGATAAAATCGATCAGGAATTTTCCCATCAATTCATCCGCTTTATGAATGCGGTCTTTTTCTTCGGAGTCGCTTACGATCCCGAAAACTCGGATCTCTTTTTGGAGTTTACGAGCGGATTCCAGTATAAGCCCGGATACGGATTGGACTGATTTCACTCTCTTCTTCACTTCTTCAAGAGGGAAATCTATGGGAGGTGCTAAGGATTCCATGTTCGGGTCTTATGTCCTTTATACCCGTAAAATTTTCCAGGCCATGTTTCCCGAGGGGGAAATGATCCTCTCCGACTTATGAGATCGGAGCCAAGCGAAGAATGAATTTCGGGCAGATTCTTCTAAGGTCATGCTGCCTGGTCTTAACAAAAGATCAACTACTTGGTGAAACGAATTAAAATCCTTTGCGATCTTATCTAGGGAAGGATCCAAAAATCTGGCGGTCAGGGTTAGGTATTCCACCGCTAAAGGAGCGAATATTTTTCCGAGGGTCCAGTCTGTAGGAGTGATCCCCAAGGACTCATGGATAAAGCTTATCTGCTTCGAGTAGTCTACCTCATCAAAAATTTCAGAATAAGTATGCCTTACTCCTTCGAAAGTATCTCTGGAGATCTGAACCATGAAGTCCGACTCTTGGTACTTCTTAGCGGTAAAGTCAATCACTGCACCTTCTAACACAGTAAGAGAATCCAGAGGAATTACTCTGGAAGAAAAGTAAGCCCTTTTGGTGTAAACGGACATAGTTTTCCCTTGAGAAGCTTGGGCATAAATATCTTCCTTAGGTGCTCCACCGAGATGCATCACATGAAAGCTGGTAACGATTGCAAATGGAGGGAGTCGTTCTTTCCATACTTCCGGAGAATTTTCTCTGAATATTTCTCCTTCCGTATAAAACGGTTTGATCAGAAACAAACGATCAATATCTCTTTTTGGTCTGGGTTCCGGAAGAACGAGCGAATCTGCAACTAACTCCGGAGCAAGATGAAGAATAGATTTCAGAAAACTTTCTGCAGCGCTAAACTCTATTTCGAAAACGGAAGTAGAAGGTAGAATAAACTTTTCTTCGAATTCAACGAAGGAAGTATGAAGATTATCCACGTAAATGGAGTTTTCCTTATTCTTTCCATTCGAATGATTCTGTAAGAGCCTATTTAATTCTTTAACTTCATTCAGCTTCATTTTTTCGTTTTAGGCAGGATCCTCACCTCGTATGGTTTGAGTAGCTTGAAACCTGCAAGAGTCTTCTTACCGGAATGATTGATAAAAATTTCGTAGTCTTTGGACTTTCCCTTTCTAAAACTGCGCTCTACTGTTGGCCCGTAAAAAGTAAATGGGATGCCTGCCATTCTTAACGTTCTTCTGTACAATAGCATAAACGAGATCGGACTCAGACTCGCTCCAACGTATACGACAGATCCTTTTCCGAATCGATTACAAGTTATGACAGGTTTTCCTTTATAAAATTTCTTATTATCGGAATATCTTGCCCAAACTTTGGCCGTAGTAGGTTCCAGGATCTCACAAATTTTGGAGCAAGTTCCAGGTAAAACCCTGAATCGGAAGGTAACGTTTCGATTTCCTACTGCTTCAAACTTTCTCACGTTTACACCAGCCATTTCGGAGAATGGACCAGGCACCTGAGAGTCCAACATCCATGAATTTTTATCCTTCAAGCCTGCTCTATATCCTAAAACTAAAACACCTCCCTCTCTAACGAATTGCTCTAATTTTTTAACAATGAGATCATCTACCATTGCATAAAGGGGAAGGACCAAAACTTTGTATTTGGAAAAGTTGGTTTTGGAGATGGGTAAGAAGTGAGTATTTACATTTAGAATGTTGAGACCTGCAAACCAAGTTGCCATCTCGATATCATAGCCGACCTGCGCAAAAGGAACAGGACTATGTTTTAAACCGGAAGAAATAGGTTGGTGTTTGAAATTTCTTGCGTTCTCAATATCATGAAGAACGGCAATATCAGCATTAAAATGTTCAGAGACAAAGTCCTTCGCTTCCGGTAAGATCTCAGAGATACCTTTTTGCAATTCAAGGTATCTATCGGTCAGAGATTTATCGTGGTCTAAAATCCCATAGCAAAGTTGTTCTTGTCCGAATCTTGCAGTTCTATATCTGAAAAATACGATTTGCTCGGCTCCTTGTACGATTGCTTGCTTCATCCAAAGTTGTATCTGACCTGGAGCGGGAAGATAACCTAAAGTATCATGTCCTTGAAATCCTGAAATTTGTTCCATCACAGTAAACGGAAGATCTTTCAAACCACGATTGTATTGATGCATTGCAGAGATGAATGGATGAGGGAAAGGTTCTTCTTGGTCTCCCCAGGTTGGATAATTGTCCCATGATACGTAATCTAAATGAGTGAATAATTCGCTCATATCAATCACAGGAAGAAAAGGACTTGGATATAAATTCGTAGTGAGTTTTCTATTAGGAGAAAATTTTCTCACAATGTCCGACTGCAATTTTACAAAATCCACGATAGTATCCGAATGGAATCTGTAAAAGTCTTGGATCATAGAAGGATTAAAGCCGGCACTCACATGAGGACCTGGAAGTGGGATCTCATTCCAATCATTGAAGATCACTCCCCAAAAAATACTTCCCCAAGTATCGTTCAGGTTTTGGATCGTTTTGTATTTTGATTTCAGCCAAAGACGAAATGCCTTGAGAGAAGTTTCTGAATGATCAATATCTGATCCTTCATGACCGATCTCATTATCTATTTGCCAGCCGATTACGGCAGGATGATTTCCTAATGTTTGGGCCATCTTAGTCACGACCCGAACCACAGCTTTTTTATAATTCGGAGAAGAGAAACATGCCTGTCTTCTCGTTCCTATATTTCTTAGAACTCCATCTCTCACTTGGAGAACGTCAGGATATTTTTTCGCAAGCCAAGGAGGAAATGTGGCGGTTGGAGTTCCCAGGATCACATCCATTTTATGTTTATGAAAGAGATCCAACATCTTCTTCCAAAAAGAAAAATCGAATAACCCTTCTTTAGGTTCGACTAGGGCCCAAGAAAACTCTGCGAGACGGACTCTAGTTAGTCCCATATTCTTCATGATCCGAATATCTTCTTCCCAATCTTTGGGAGTCCATTGTTCAGGATAATAATCAGCTCCGAAAATCATTCGGTCCTCGCATGTTAAAAAGGTAGAGACGATGATTCTCTTGAGGGAAGATCTTTCCAGAAAGAAAACCGGGAATTCCTATTGAAATTCGGAAAAAATACTGTCTTTTCGATACGATTCAGGGAGAATAGATTAGAACCTCGTCCTAGAAGGTCGGGAATCCAAACATTGCATGGAAAATCACGACATATACCATTATGGGATTCTTCCCGACGTTCATTTCCGTTTTTCCTCAGCCGAAATTTCCTACGCAGTAACAGCAGCGTCTAACTTACACGGTTTCGACGATGCGGGGACAGAGCTTCTGGCAAGGACAATGCTTGCTGCATTCTTCTTAGCGGATCTAGTAAAAGAAGACACAAAAGTAAGCGTTCAAATTCGCTTTTACGACGACACAGAGATACATTCGGTTCTAGCCTATAGTACTCGTGATGGAAAATTAAAGGCGACACTAAGACACCGTCCGGAAGAAGATATCGAATCCGGACAGATCTCCGAGGAAAATTTAGGGATCTTAAAAGTATTCCGTTGGAAAGACGGAGAATGTATCTATCAATCTATCGTTCCTTTTAGGAACCAAAGTTTCGAAGCAAACATTGAAAACTATCTGAGAGACTCGGAGCAGGTTCCTTCCTTTTTAGTAGCTTATATTAAATTGGAAGGTTTGCACTGGAGGATCAAAGGTCTATTCTTACAGGCATTGCCGGAAGCAAGACAGGAACATATAGATGCAGTAAGAGAATTAGCGGGAAAACTTGAAGAAGAAAAATCCAAAGTTTACGAAGGAACTGTTTCGCAAGCATTAGAAATTCTGCAATCATCTTGGAATACAAAATTCGAGATCTTAGAAACGGGAAGACCTGAATACAGATGCGATTGTTCCGAAGAGAAGATCAAGGAACTCATTCAAAATTTAGGAAAAGAAGAAGCAATGGATATCGCAGAAGAGCAAGGACAGATCGAAGTCACCTGCGAATTCTGTAATTCTATTTATAGATTTCCAAAGGCACAGGTCTTAGAGTTATTTTAGAAAGTAGAATGTCAGGACGGTTTGAAAATCTTACCTTAGATTCTATCGATATTCCTGTCTCGAAACTTGCAGGGATTGTCGCGGCTGTCTGGAAAGAGGGAAAATTTCCCCTACTTCTTCTTTCCGGAAAAATGGGCTCAGGCAAAACCACATTCGTTTCTAAACTTGTGAAGGCTTTGTTGGATCATTTGAAACCTGGATTGGATAAATCCAATCTATTTGTAAATTCTCCTACTTATACTTTGATGAATGAGTATTCTTTTCCAGGAATCCAAAACCAATCGGGAGATCCATTAGAGATCTTTCATTTTGATCTATATCGGATCGGTTCTTCGGAAGAAGTTTCTGACTTGGGTTTTGAAGAATATTGGAACGGCAAAGGGATTTCTCTGATAGAATGGTGGGAAAAAGCGGAACCTGAATTTAAAGAGAGAAAATTCCGTGTTAAAATTAATATGGAAGAAGCTGACGAAGATACTAGAAATCTGCAGATCCAATTTTTAGGAGAAGAATGGAGAAGGCCCGATCTACAGATTGAATCTTTCCTGAAGTCGGAGAAAATCCTATGACAAAAATATTATTCTTCGATGCTACCAACTCTTGGATCTTAGTGGGATGTTATCTTAAAACGGATGACGGCAATCTGGAAAAACTTTCCGAGTACAGAGAATTACATAATAGAGAATCTTCTCTCTTGCTCATTAAAGAAATTTCCAATTGTTTGAAGGTATCCGATTGGGAAAAACCTGATATAATAGTGACTGCAACCGGTCCCGGGTCTTTTACTGGGATCAGGATCTCCGTGGCTACTGCACGGAACTTTTCACAGATCTGGAATATTCCGGTTTTGGGAATTGATAGTTTAGAATTGTACACCTGCCAGTATTATGCGGAATCCGAATCTCCCGTCTGTGTAGGAATTGAAGCGAAACAAGGGAAAATCTATTTCGGTCTAAGAGACTCCAGAGGATATTGGGGCACCTTGGACATTGCTCCGGATATGATTCCGGAAACCATCCCGGAAGATAGGATAGGCTCTTATCTTACAGGAATTAAGTTCAGCGACTCTCCCGAATTTTTTGCGGGAACAAATATGAAAGAAAGTCTTCCTTCACCGGAAGCGAGTTTATTGGAGAAGTCTAGCGAGATCAAAAAGGCATTATCTAAGCCGGAAGATCATTCGTATTTGCAATTGGTTCCGAATTATCTAAGAGGAACTTACGCTGACGACAAGCCTAAGGTATATTATACATGACACAAAAAAAGAAATTAGTTAAACAAATACAAACAAAGAAAAAAACAAAAACCAAAGAGAATATTGAAAAGGATAAACGATCCATTCCAAAAGAATCGAAAGATAATGATTTAAGAAAAAAACTCAGGGAAGCAAAGGAGAAGGTTTCTAAAAGGAAAAAAGATCATAAGTCTTCTCGCTCTTCAGAACTCGAAGTTTTTCCGGTGGAGAAAAAAGTAAAAACTCCAGCGCCGCCTCCACTCCCTTCTTCGCATAAAAAAGAAAAAGAATTTAAGGCTCCGAAATTTAAGAAAGAATTTAAACCGGAATCTCATGTTCCGGCATCAAAGCCCAAATTTTACGATAAAAAATTCGGAAGCCATGATTGGGAAAGAGAGAATGAGCCGGGCAGAAAACTTCTAAAATTTTTCCGTTCTAAAGCAGGAAAGGTCCTATCTATGCAAGAGATATACTCTAAGTTCATAGCACATGCGGGGCAGAAAAAAGGTTTTAGAAGAGAAAAATGGGAAGCCCAAGAACAAAAACGTTCTGCAGAGGAAATTTTGATCTTTTTCGAGAAAGAAGGTCTGATAGAGATCCAGAAAAAGAATATCATTGTTCGCCCTAACCAAACCTTAAGTGGAACCATATCCTTAAGTAAAAAAGGAGACGGCTTCGTAAAGCTGACTACCGGAACCGAAGTATTTGTTCCCGGTCAATACACTTCTTCTGCAATCCAGGGAGACCTCGTGGAAATTCTTCCCACAGGTATCGGCCGCAAAGGAAAATTAGAAGGCGAAGTTGTCTCAATTCTGCGTAGAGGCCGTGAACTTTATAGAATGAAGGTCACTGAGAAAGATTATAAATTTATAATCGGGACTTTCTTAGATATGGAAGGAGATCTGAAAGAAGGGTTCCTTCCACGTAAAACATTACTCCAAGATCTACAAGATGAGATCAATATTGGCGATGTTTTGATCGTAACCTTGAAACACGATTCTGATCACGAAAAAAATCTATACGAAGCACACTTTGTCCGTTTCGAGTCGGATACTAAAGAAGACACGGATCTGATGAGAATGCTGATGAAGTACAATTATACAATCCTCTATCCTGAGGAAATAAAATTGGAAGAACTTCCCGACGAAGTAGACGAATCCACAGTGAACAATTGGAACTCTAGAGTGGATTTGAGGCAGCTCAAATCTATCACAATAGATGGAGAATATTCCAAGGACTTTGACGATGCGATTTCCTTCATAGATGAGGGTAAGAAGATCAGGTTTTACGTTCATATTGCAGATGTTTCTCATTATGTACAACCAGGCTCTGCTCTGGACGTGGAGGCCTATTCTAGAGCAACTTCCGTGTATTTGGGAAGTAGAGTGGTTCCTATGCTTCCACCTGAACTTTCCGAAAATCTTTGTAGTCTTGTGGCTAAAAAGAACCGACTCGCATTCACAGTGGAGATGGAAGCAGATTGGAGCGGAACTATCTTCCATGCAAAATTTTATAAATCCATAATCCGCGTAGAGGAAAGATATACTTACAATCGGGCAGAAGAAGAGATTAAATCCGGAGATCCGAAGAATTGGATCTTTCAGATGATGAAATTTGCGGACATTCTTAGAAAGAGAAGATTGAACTCTGGAAGAGTCGATCTGAATCTGAAAGAGACCAAGGTGGTTACCGACTCAGAACACAATGTAATTGAGATCAAACCTGTGGATAGACTGCAGGCTCATATCTTGATCGAAGAATTTATGCTCTCCGCAAACATCAAAGTCGCCGAATATATTCGCAAAAAAGAAAGACCTACTCTCTATCGTGTTCATGAACCGATGGATGTAGAAAAACTGGAAATGTTAAATTCCTTTCTAAGATTGAACGGGGTCAAAGCGCAATTGCAGGATATAACTTACGAATCCATTCGCAATGTCTTGCAAGTGATAGAAGGAAGTCCCGCCGAACGTCTCTTTAATATTTCTCTTTTGAGAAGTTTTATGCAGGCTTATTATTCAGGCGAATATCTGGGACATTGGGGATTGGGTTTCAAAGATTATTGTCATTTCACTTCTCCCATTCGTCGATATCCCGATTTGGTCTGTCATAGAGTTTTAGAAAGTATTCTACTCTCCGATCAGGAACCTTATTCCGAAGAGGATATTAAAGTAATGGGTCTTCACACTTCTCATGAAGAGAGGAAGGCGACGGATTCTGAAAGGGATTATTATAAACTGAAGGCCTGTAGGTTTTTGGAAAAAACAGGGATCAAGGAATTCTCTGCAACTCTTGTAGGATTTAAAGCAGCGGTTGCATTTGTAGAATTGAACAATCCTCCGGTGGAAGCGATCATTCCTGCAATAGAATTTACTGACGAAGGTGAGCTGCAAGCAGAGACGGATTTCACATTCTATTCTAAAAAATATACCAAACAATATTCGTTAGGTGAAACCTTTCCTGTTGAATTAGATAGAATTGATTTTGAAGAAATCAAAATTTACGTGAAGATGAAAAAATTCCAAAAGAAAGGATAGACAAAGTCGAACATATTCCAGAACATTCGTTACGGCAAACTTTGTTTTTTCGAACAAGGTTTAGGAGTTAGAATTGGAATCGTTTCTGGATGAGAAAGTTTCTCGTAATCGCTTTCTAAAGTTTTTGTTCAAAACGGCGGCCATCTCGGCTATCCTAGTTCCTCAAGCTTCCTGCAAACCTGGATCTATTCCAAAGTTGAATGGATTGAGTGATTCTGAATATCTCGCTTTCAAATCATTGGAAGAAGTCTTCCTTGTAGGAAATCCAATCCAAGGATTCGATTTAGGAGTGGCCGCGGATAAGTACATCTATGGTCATCCGTATCCGATCGATACTGAATCCGTTTTGAAATTATTGGCATTCTTGCCGGGCTCTTCTCTTGTTTCTCTTGCTTTGGATTTTTCCTTCACCTCTATGGTGGGACTTTCCAAAGAAGATAGAGAGAAACGACTTCTTTCCTGGAAAAACTCTTCCTTATCTTTGAAAAGAGGCGCTTATAACATCATGCGCCAGTTGTCCTTCTTCTTAGTTTCTATGGAAAGAGATTATAACGAACTAGTGGGATATAGAGGTTAAGAACTATGGGAGCGATTCCTGAAGCAAATTATAAGATCATTACTCCGGAAAAACATGAATCTTTGATCAAAGAAAACGGGATCAAAGACGGAGTTTGGAAATTACAAGCAGAAGCGGTCATCATCGGTTCGGGAGCGGGAGGGGCAGTTGTTGCTGCCACTCTAGCTAAAGCAGGATGGAAAGTTGTCCTGATCGAAGAAGGCGGATATTTCACTCCTGCAAAATTCACCGGGGATGAATTCCTTTCTCAAGCAAGATTATATAGAGATGCGGGATTTATCATTGCTGAAGAGCAGACTCTTTCCATCTTACAAGGTAGAACCGTCGGAGGTTCTACTACCATAAACTGGCAAACTTCTCTTTATCCTCCTGATTATGTGACCAACGAATGGGATTCCCGTTTCGGTTGGAAAGGATACGGAAGACAGGAAATGGACGCTTATATTTCAGAAGTCCACGAGAGAATTGGAGTCCACGAAGTTCCTCAAAACTTGATCAACTCGAACAATAACACCTTAATGAAAGGTGGGAAAGCTTTAGGTCTACACCCTGAAGTATTAAAGAATAATAATAGAGGATGTATAGGACTTGGTCGTTGCGGTTTGGGTTGTCCTATTAATGCAAAACAATCGGCATTCTTAACTTGGATACCTGACGCAATCGAAGCAGGTGCTATTGTAATCTCGAATATGAGAGCGCAATACATCCAGGATGGAGATATTAAAACTGTAGTTGCCGAATTTACTCCTGATCCTTATGAAAAAGCGCCAAACAATGTTTTGGAAAAAGTATTGATCGACGCTCCAGTTGTTATAGTAAGTGCAGGTGCGATAGAAGGTCCTGCATTACTGCAAAGATCCGGACTAGGAAACGATTGGGTGGGAAGAAATTTAAAAGTCCATCCTACAAGTACAAACTTTGCTATCTTTGATGAGACGATTAACATGTTCTCCGGACCTCCCCAATCTGCAGTGATCAAAGACGGCCATAACCAGGACAATACTGGTTATGGCTATTGGTTAGAAGTAGCTCCATTCCGTCCTACCTTAGCAAGTTCTCTTATTCCTTTTTATGGACAGAGACAATTCGATGCTATGAAAAAGTATCCGAATATGAGTGCTGGGATTGTGCTTGTTCGCGACGGAGCAGACGGAGAAGCAAATGCTTCCGTGAAATGGTCTTTAGGAAGAAGAAAAGTTTATTTCGAGATCACTCCTACTGACGGTAAAAATCTACTCAAAGGTTTGAAAGCTCTCGCAGAAGTGCAAGTTGCTGCAGGTGCAAAGGCGATCATATTCCCATTCCCTGATGTAGAAGAACCGATCGCAGTAGATAAAAATTCCAAGTTTGACTGGATCTTAGACAAGAGTATCGAGCCTGGAAAGATCGCAATCGGTTCCGCTCACCCTCATGGTTCTATTCAAGCTGCTCAGTCACCCGACCTAGGTGCGGTGGATATGGACTTCCAACTCTATGGTCATAAGAATATTTTCGTAATGGATGCTTCTGTATATCCTACAGGATTATCCGTAAATCCTCAAATTACGACAATGAGCGTGAATCTGAGAGCCGCAAGAGCCTTAGCTCAAAGAAAGGCAGAGGTTTTAGGAAATAAATAATTCCTTATGAAAGGCGAGAATTCCACTTTATTCGTGGCGTTCTCTTCCAAAATTGGATAAATGCCTTCCTTCTTTTGTAGTATTCGGAGGGAAAATGTAGGTCTTACTAGTATGGCTAGGGGCTTCTTTTCCTTACTGATTTGCTTTAGTATATTCTTCTTTTCCAATTCTGTCTTCGCAGATATGAAAGAAGGTAAAAAAGCTTATTCTAGAAAAGACTACACGGAGGCTCTCAAACAATTCCAAAAGTATAATGATGGAAACCCTTCTTCCGGCGAGGCCTGGATGTACATGGGTTATATCTATGAGAGTAGAAAAGATTATACTAAATCCATCCAAGCATTCAAAAAAGCGGTCAGTTTAAATCTTCCGAAAAAGGATCTGGTTAACTCTCTTACAAAGATCATCTTGTACCATAATTATCAAAGAGATTACGGAGAAGTGATCTCTTATTCCAATCGGTTACTAAAGATCGATCCGGATCTTTCTCATATTCAAAAGATCAGAGCTGCCGCAGAAGAGAGATATTCTTCCGGTGGACCTCGCAAACCTGTTTATCATGAAGAAGAACCTGAACAGGAAAGTGTTTCCAGTCTAGAAAAAAAATTAAAACAGGATCCTAATAATAAAGAGATCCTTTGGAGACTTGCATTAGCTTATTATAATGAAAAAGAATTTGCTAAGTCTGAATTCATTCTTTCCGGATTAGTGAAAGGAGAACCGGAGAATGTTGAGTACGGCTATAAGTACGGGGCTTTGCTTGTTCGACTCGGAAATTATGACGATGCTCTTGTAGTTCTGAATCGCATAGAGCCTAAAATCCCTTCTGAAAGGGAAAAATTATTATATTATACGCATCTGACCCAGGCGGCCGCTTATCATAAAAAGAAAAATTTCGAAGAAGCGACTAAGTATTATCGAAAGGCGCATGCAAATAAACATACAGTCCTTCCTTTGATCGGTCTGACCAAAATTAAATGGCAGCAAAAGGATTGTGATAACGCGATCAAAACCGCCGAAAAAGCTCTCGAATACGGAGAAAAAACCAGAGAGATCCGAATGTATATCGGCCTCTGCAAGATACAGATCGGCAAAAAAGAAGAAGGTTACGATCTTTTGAAGGAGATCGGTGCTGCTATCGAAAAAGAAAATCCGGAGCTGAAAGATCTTCCCGATGTCTATTACGATGGTATCTTAAAACTCGCCAGATATTATACAAATAACGGAAATTATGAAAAAGCTCTCAAATATTTCCATGCTGTCCAACCGGACGAAGAAGAAATCAGAGAATATAATTTTTATTTAGGTAAAACCTATCTATATACCGGTTCTGTTGATAAAGCGATCAATCATTTGGAAAAGGTAGAAGATTCTGCGGGAGCCTACTATCTATTAGCAAAATGTTACTCAGAGAAAAATGACCAAGAAAGGACAATGTCCTATATTAAAAAATCTGGAAGTATCAAATCTTCTTATTGGGCATCTGCGGAAAAAGATAAAGCATTCAAGAAGTTCAAATCCGACGAAGGTTTTAAAACATTTTTAGAAACCAGAGCTGGAACCAGAGATCGTAAAAAATCGGAAGACGATAAAGAAGACGACGATTCCCAAGATAGGGACTGATCGTTTATTTTCTTTTAGAAAGCATGGTTTCCAAATCCACTTGGCCGGGAGCCTTTGGTTCTCCCAAACAACAATAAGTAAATTGGGATCCTATCTTTTCAGGAAAGATCCTAAATTCTTTTCCTGATTCTCCCATTAAAATTCCACAGAATCCGATCGGAATATTCTGTTTTGCACATAGCTTAGCAAGTTTAAGAGCAGAATGTTGAAATTCTTCCGATTCTTGCCCATTCTTTGGAAGCGCTGCAATTTTAAAAATCCTTTGAAAAGGAAGTCCCGACTTAACAGTTGCTAAAACTTCTTCTGTGACTGGTCTTAAGTAAAAGAGTAATTCTTCGTAATCTAGGATTCCTGAAAAACTATGAACAGATCGAATGATCCCGAAACGATCCTCGTCTATTCCATTAAAGACCGGATTATCTTTATCCAATTCTAGATCTATATAATGTTTTCCTGATTCTAATCCGGAGAGTAAAGGAGCAACACCCTCTCTATTCCAAATTCCTAAACTTTTCAAGCTGGAATCTTCCGGTTGTCTATAGGTGAATACGCAAGATGCATTTAGATCTTTTATTTTTTGTAAGATCTTTTCCGGAGCATCTTTGTCGGAACGAAATTGGTCCAAACGGATCTCCAAAAAATCGGCCTTAGGAAGAGTTTTTAATCCAAAAAACTCCTCTTCATTCAATGTAAGAATGATCCATATTTTTTGAGAATCGTTCCGGCTCATTGGAGATCAGAGTCCTTTTTGCAATAGATCGTGGATAGAAACGATTCCGAGTAAGACTCCATCTTTCGAAACAATCGGAGCTACTGAGATCGGTTTTTCTCTTCTTTCCATAGATTGTAAAACATCATAAGCCATGATCCCACTTTCGAATACGGTAGGTTTAGAGTTCATCAAATCTTTAGCTTTAATAGATTTATCTAATTTTCCGTCATTTAATAATTTTCTAATATCATAATCTGTTACGAATCCGATTAGTTTCCCGCTCGCGTCTGCAACTCCAGTTGCACCCACGAGTTTCTTTGTGATCTCGGAAAGAACTTCTTCTAAACTTGCGTCGGAACTTACTTTTGCAAGTTTATCTCCTTTTCTCATCACATCGTCCACTTTCAGGGATAATCTTTTTCCGAGTCTCCCTGCAGGATGATATAATGCAAAATCTTCTTTTTGAAAATTTCTAAGTTCCATTAATGCCATTGCAATCGCATCTCCTAACATCAATGCGATTGTTGTGCTAGAAGTTGGTGCAAGTTCGAGGGGACATGCTTCTTTTAATACTGGGGTTAAAACTACGATATCGCAGTCCAAAGCCAATCTGGACCCAGGGTTTGCAGTTAAACCTACCAATTTGGCTCCAATACTTTTTATGGTCGGAAGAAGGTTGAGTAATTCTTCACTTTCTCCGCTCTTACCGATTGCGATAACCACATCGCCCTGTGCTAAAATTCCGGCGTCACCGTGGGCCGCATCAGATGGATGCAGAAAATAGGAAGGAGTTCCTGTGGAAGATAAAGTGGACGCGATCTTTTTACCTACGTCTCCGGATTTTCCGACTCCGGTTACGATTACTTTTCCTTTAGATTGGAAGATCAGATCGACTGCTTTTTCTACATTTGGATCTAGATTTTCTCTAAAATGAAGGATTGCTTCGATTTCAGTATCCAAAGCTTTTTTAACTTTATCTAATGTATTTCCCACTTTTAATTCTCCTCGTCTGTTTCTAGTAATTCCGAATCCAATTCCAAGGATACTGTAGTATCCATTCCGGAAAGGGAAACAAGAATAGACGATTTACTTCCTTTTCGGATTACTCTAGCCCTTATGTCTTTAAAAGGTCCGTTTTTGATCAGTACCTTTTTACCGGGAGCCAGCATCTTTTCCCTTTCGATCTTAATTCTATCGGGATACTCGGTCACGAGTTGGCGGATCGCATCAATATCTTCCTCATCTATTATGAGAGGAATTTCCCCAATCGAAACGAACTTTACTACTCCCGAAGTTTCCAAAACTTTTAATTTTTCCGTTCTTATATCAATTTTTACGAATACATAAGAAGGAAAAACAGGGATCAGAACCGTTTTGACCCGATCAGACCATTGTTTTTTGGTCGAGATAATCGGCAAGTATTGGGTTATTCCCTTTTTAGAAAGTTCTAGTGCTAACTTCTTCTCCGCCCTAGAATTGGTATAAACTGCATACCATGATTTGGAAGATTCACTCATCAGATTCAATGCGAAAGGATACTGGAATAATTATTATATTCCCTTCCGGTAGTTGAAATTTCCAGCTAGAAACTGACCTTCTGAACTGTGTTTCGAAAACCTTATATTTGCAAGGTTTGATAGTAGTTACTTTTCTGGCCGTTCCGTTAGACCCTATCACCACTTCCCAAGAACAATCGGATTCTAATCTTTGTTCCAAAGCTTCCGGAGGAAAATGGATCTCGTTTTTAAATCTTTCAATCTCAGCTTCCGGAGTTCCTGCCAGGCCTGAATCAGAAGAAGTATCAGGTCCTTCTCCAGAACTTTTAGGAAGTGAAAAATGTACACTTGGGATCTGTCCCTTGGTAAGGCTGAGTTTGATCTGTTCTGAAAAATTTTCAGGATTTAAATTTCGGACCAAATAATAAGATAGAAAGAGCACTGCATGAATTGAAAGAGAAATGAAAAATGAAGTTCTGGATCCCATTGGATTGATACGATTTTACAAGTATAATAAATATTGAATTTTTCTTGAATCGAATTTTCGGACCTATGAAACTCTGCCCGATGCAATCTTTCGATTCTGTTCATGGTTCTACGATCGAGATCATTTCGATTTTGGTAACCTGCTCTTTTGTAGGTTGGATCACAAACTATATAGCGGTGCAGATGATCTTCTATCCTACTAAGTATAGAGGGTGGGGAATTTTAGGTTGGCAGGGTATCATTCCGAGACATTCCCAAAAAATGGCAGGACTCATTTCGAATGTAATGATGGAAAGACTGATCCGTCCTTACGATCTATATAAAAAGATCGATCCAGTCCAAATTTCGGATCTGATCCGAGATAGGATCGGAGAGAAATCTTCCTCTATAGTCAAAGACATATTTTTCGCAGACAACCCTGTGATCTGGAAGATGGTTCCGGAAGAAGCAAAACAAATTTTAGAAAAAGAGATCAGAGAAGATATTCCAAAGAAGATAGAGGAGATTTATACTTCTTTCGGCAAAAACCTGGAAGGTATATTAGGGATCGGTGATTTAATTAAAGAATCTCTTTCAGGAGAAAATGCAAATATTCTTTCTGAAATTTTTAAAAGATGTGGAGGACCAGAGTTTAGATTTATTATTCGTTCCGGGATCTATTTCGGATTTTTGATCGGCTGCGTCCAGATTATGTTCATCGCATATTTGAATCAATGGTGGACTATGCCCCTCATGGGAATTTTCGTAGGTTATATCACTAATTGGCTAGCGATCCTTATGATCTTCTCTCCTTTGAGACCTAAGAACTTTATATTTTTTAAATACCAAGGTCTTTTCTTAAAAAGGCAGATAGATGTTTCCAGAGAATTTGCATCTGTTGTAGCGGGCAAAATTTTAGATCCGGAAAGTTTGATCGGCGTGATCTTCAAAGGGAAAGGGGGAGATTTGATTATTACGGAACTTCTTTCCAAATCCAAAGAACTTATGGATGAGAAGTTAAAGAAAAAAATTCCCTATGCTTCTTTGATCTTAGGTTCTAAAAAACTGGAAGAGTTAAAGGAGAAGATCGCAAATTCCATTTTGGAATTAGTGCCTGAAACTGCTGACAAAATGAAAGATTATATTGAAGAGCGATTAGAGATAGAGAAATTGGTCTTCGAGAATTTGAGTATACTACCCCCGGAAGAATTCGAACATCTATTACATTCGGTCTTTAAGGAAGATGAAGCCACCTTAATCAGCTTAGGTGCAATCCTTGGAGGTATCGCTGGCTGTATCCAAGCATATCTTGTTTTTATAAAGTAAGGAACGCGGTCGGTTTGTTAGACGGACCCTTCTATAAAAATAATCCGAAAGTATTACTGTTTAAGCTTTTTTTTACGAATGAACGGTCTTTTACATTTCGATATATAAAATCAAGAAGCGATTCTTCTAAATTCGCTATACCAAACTTGGCTCCAAAAAATTACTGAGAATATGAGAAAGAACCTACCGGTTACAGGTCGAGAAATTCAATTCGCTGAATCGGCGGTAATTATTTCCAGAACCGATTCAAAAGGAAGGATCACTTACGTTTCCCAAGATTTTGCGAATGTAAGCGGTTTTTCAGAAGAAGAGATGCTGGGCCAACCTCATAATATAGTCCGTCATCCTGATATACCTCCCATAGTTTACGAAGATCTTTGGAACACAATTCAATCCGGACATCCATGGAATGCGATCGTTAAAAATCGCGCTAAGAATGGAGATCACTATTGGGTGGACGCCACTGTCACTCCCGTTCTTGAGAATGGAGTGATCACCGGTTATATGTCTGTTCGCAAGAAGACGAATAGACAACAAATCGAAAAGGCGGAAAAACTTTTTGCAAGACTGAATGGAGAATCTAAACTTTTTAGGACATTCCTTTCTTTCATAAATTCAATCCGAGTGAAATTCGGATATCTTGCTCTTGTAAGTTTTACATTCGCTTGTATATTTATACCTTCTTCTTACTTAGGTTTGAAATTATTTGTAACCGACCCGGTTGCTTCTACTGTAACCTTCCTTGCGGTGGTTTTTGGATTTTCTCTTTGTTTGAGAACTATTTATAAACTTAAAAAGAAAATGTCTGAAACTTTAGAGATCGTGGGCAAGGTAGTGAATGGAAATCTTGCTTCTGAATTTCCAAGGAAAGAGGGAATAGAAGACGCAGACAGAATTTATTCTAATTTCAGATGTATGACCATCAGTCTTTGGGGACTTCTTGTCCAAATGAAAGAGAACTACCAAAGAAACTTAAAACTGTATGAAGAATTATTCCAGTCAGTAGGTTCTTTCGAAAGAGTTTCTCAAAAACAAGCACACGCGGTTCAAGAAACGGCGGCAGCTTCCCATGAACTTTCTAAAACGATTGATGAGATTGTATTAACTATTAGCGAGCAGACAAGAAGCTTATCCAATGTAAATGATAGCATCGGTTCTATCGATATGTCCTTGGGAAAAACTTCTGAATCGATGCAGAACTTGGAGTCTCAGGCGGGGAATGTAGCGAATAAAGCTGATCAAGCAAAACAGATCTTTAATGAAGCAATTCAATCGATGGAACAGATACGTTCTTATTCCAATGAGATCAATAAGATCGTGGGTATTATAACTAGTATTTCTGAAAGAACAAACATGCTTGCATTAAATGCTTCGATTGAATCAGCAAGAGCAGGAGAAGCAGGAAAAGGATTTTCGGTGGTTGCAGATGAGATCTCTAAACTTGCTGAACAAACCAAGTCGAGTATCAAAGATATCACTTATCTTGTAAAAAGTACATCCAACTCGGTGGAAGAAGGTGCTCAGAAAGTAGGACAGTCGGTAGACGTATTCGAAAATCTTCAAAACTATATTGAAGAAGTCCATAATTCTGCATCTAAAGTAAAAAGTCTTTTGTTAGAACAATCCAAAAGACTCGGAGAAATACGCAGTAGTTCCGATCAGGTTTTGGTATTAGGAAAGATGATGGCCGGAACTTCAGAACAACAAAAACTTTCTGCTGAAGAAATTTCGGACTCTATGAGCGCAATTTCTAAATCCGCAGAAGATATAGCCGCTACTTCTGAAAATATCAGACATTCAGTGAAAGATACTCTGGAACATTCTCAAAAATTTGGCGGAATTTTAAGCCATTTTAAAACAGATTAAATCGCAAAAAAGCCGATATTGATTCTAGAATGGAGAATCGTTTCCTAAGGCTTGCGCTCTTACTCGCGATCATAGTGACTCTTCTTTCCTATTGGAATCATGGTTGGGTTTCTTATCTAAAAGACTTCGTGGTTTTTATCCATGAAGCAGGACATGCGATTGCAACTTTGATCTCCGGCGGTTCCGTGCAAATGATAGAACTGAACGGGGACGAAGCAGGACAAACTGTTGCATCTCCTACATCAGGTAAAAGTCCTTTTATTTTCGTAGTTTCCGCAGGTTATTTGGGGTCTTGTTTAGTCGGAGGATTTTTGATTAACAGAGGATTCAAAGGAAGCCTGGTTCGCCCCACTTTGTTACTTTTGGGAGGGGCAGTTTTATTACTCACTTTAAAGTACACTTCTTCCGGAGGGCTTGCTCAGAGGACTGGATTACTTTGGGGGATTTTTCTTTTGGTCTCTTCTTTTCTTCCATTCGGTTGGGATCGATTGATCACTGTGTTTTTAGGGACCAGTGTAAGTTTATACAGTCTGTACGATCTTTTGGATTTTACGGAGAATGTTCAAAATACTGATGCAGGTATCTTAGCATATTGGGCTACTGGAACTTCTCCTGTCGGAGCCGTTCCGAAATCGGTTTTGTTCTTGGGATATTTGATTGCTCTGCTCTGGTCCTTTTTTAGCGTATCCATCATATTCTTTTCATTGAAACGAGCGGTAGCTCCTCGTCCGGTTCCGGTTGAGGCTCCAGGGTTTGATGAAGGGCCGGTGCTAGGTTTAGACAATCCATTTCCCGGAGAAGTAACTCCGGAAGTATTGGAATGGTTTTTAAGCAGAGGTTTGGATCTGAACGGTAAACCTCTTCCTCCGGAATTTATGGATATCGAGAGAATTGATGGCTAATAGAGTGCTAGTGACCGGCGGAGCCGGATTTATCGGATCTCATTTATGCGAAAGATTGATACAAGAAGGTAACGAAGTTATCTGTGTGGATAACTTTCATACAGGAAGAAAGAAGAATGTCGAAAAACTTCTCTCCAATCCTCGCTTCGAACTAATACGTCATGATATCACTGAGCCGATCAGACTCGAAGTAGATCAGATCTACAACTTTGCATGTCCTGCAAGCCCAATTCACTATCAGTCCAACGCAATTAAAACAATTAAGACCAATGTACTCGGTACAATGAATATGTTGGGTCTTGCTAAAAGAGTAAAGGCGAGGATCTTACAAGCTTCTACCAGCGAAGTTTATGGAAACCCGATCGAGCATCCTCAAAAGGAAACTTATTGGGGAAATGTAAATCCGATCGGTATCAGAAGTTGCTACGATGAAGGAAAGAGGGTCGCTGAAACTCTTTGTTTCGATTATCACAGAAATCATAAAGTGGACATAAGAGTAATCCGTATCTTTAATACTTACGGACCTCGTATGCTTCCTGACGACGGCAGAGTTGTAAGTAATTTTGTGGTCCAAGCACTTGCAGGAAAAGATATCACAGTTTACGGAGATGGTTCTCAAACCAGGTCCTTTTGTTATGTGGATGATCTTGTGGATGGTATCATCAGAATGATGAACACCCAGGACTTCAACGGTCCTGTTAACTTGGGGAATGACGGAGAGTTTACGGTTACAGAATTAGCGGAGTTAGTTTTAAAAGAGACCGGCTCTTCTTCCAAGATCATTTATAAAACTCTTCCTCAAGACGATCCTGCCCGCAGAAAGCCGGATCTGACTTTAGCTAGACAAAAACTGGGTTATGAACCTAAGGTTCCTTTATTAGAAGGAATCAGGAAAACGGTCGATTATTTCAAAAATCACTTGGATTAATCGTTCGCCGAGAAAATCTGGACCTACTTTTCCCCTATAAGGGAATTTAACCGAAAAATTGAGTTTCGAGTAGGCTGTATGAATATCGGAGTTTTAAAAGAAGCTAAGGAAGAAACTAGAGTAGCGGTAACGCCGGACGTAGTAGACGCTTTAAAAAAAATCGGTGCTTCTGTTATCATCGAGAAAGGCGCCGGAGAAGGTTCTTATTTCTCCGACGAAGATTATAAAAAAGCCGGAGCGACGATTCAATCTCGCGCGGATATCCTAAAAAAATCCGATCTAGTTGTGAGTATTCACTTAGCGGATGGTGCAAGCTTATCTAAGATCAAAAAAGGAGCTTTCTACTTAGGAATGTTTCAGCCTGCAGTTAATCCTCAGGTAATCAAAAAGCTTGCAGCTCAAAAAGTTACAGTATTGAGCTTAGATGCGATTGCTCGTATCACTCGTGCTCAGTCAATGGACGTTCTTTCATCTCAAGCAACCGTTGCCGGATACAAAGCTGTTCTTATAGCCTCTAATCATTTGACTAGATTCTTCCCAATGTTGACTACCGCTGCTGGTACAATTACTCCCGCTTCCGTACTCATCATCGGTGCAGGTGTTGCCGGATTACAAGCAATTGCAAGTTCCAGAAGGTTAGGCGCAGTAGTAGATGTGTTCGATACTCGTCCTGAAGTAAAAGAGCAAGTTCAATCTCTTGGCGCTAAATTCGTTGAGGTAGAAGGTGCAACTCACTCCGCAGCTGCGGGTGGTTACGCTGTAGAACAAACTGAAGACTACAAAAAACGCCAACAAGAAGCGATCGAAAAGTTCGCAGCTAAAGCGGACGTAATCATCACTACAGCTTTGATCCCAGGAAGAAAAGCTCCTATCATCATCACTAAAAAGATCGTGGATAGAATGAAAGCCGGATCCGTAGTAGTGGACCTTGCTTCTCCAAACGGAGGAAACTGCGAGTACACTCAACACGGTAAGGTTGTCTTAACTAAAAACGGAGTTTCCATAGTTGGTCACCAAAACTTGGCAGGTTCTCTTCCTTCCGACGCTTCCAGAATGTTCGCTAAGAACGTATTAAATTATCTGAAACTATTGGTTAAAGAGAAGAAGATCAACTTTGATTTAAACGACGAAGTCATTGCTTCTACAACGATCACTCACGAAGGAGAGATCCGTCACAAACTTACTTTGGATGCCTTAGGTGGTTCCAAACAAGAAGGGAAGAAGCCAGCGGCCAAGAAAAAGGCCTAAACTTCCGAAGCAGGTTCCTATCAACCACCCTCCGAGCACATCGGAGGGAAAATGGTGAAGAGATAATAATCTTCCGATCCCCGCCAAAAGACTCAGCACCAAAAACCATTCCGGAAAACCGAACAAAAACACTAAGATCAATGCTGCTGTCATCGAGTTAGATGCATGAGCAGAAGGGAAAGAATGTTTCATGTCAGGGTTTTGATCCACTTTTCCAGCGACAGTAACTAACGGTCTCTTACGCGCGATTAATTTCTTTAATACTAAAACAAAACGATCATTTGCATAGGCAACGATCCCCGCATAAGGAATTACAATCCACCAAGGATAAGGAAGAATTCCCTTCCATGCAGCATATGCAAGATAAGGAAGAATAAGAACTAACATCATCTCTCCACGATTGATCCTGGAGAGAGTTCGGTTCAGAGTCTGAGAATGGATTTTTTCGCGAATAAACATCGCGATCGCATAATCGATTCTTTCGAAAGCGGATAATTTTTCCAAAGTATTCTTATCCAAGTAAGGATTTCCGTAAAATGGAGATCAGATCGGATCTTGAAACGGAAGATTGCTCTCCCGAAGCGATATCTTTTAACTGAACCTTGTTTTCAGAGATTTCGGATTCTCCTAAGAAGATCAAGAAACGATATCCTTTTTTTTCAGCCGTCTGGATTTGTTTGCCGAGTTTTGCAGACTCAAGCATTGTTTCCACTCCGATTCCTTCTTTTCTAAGTTCTTCAGCAAGTTTCAAAACTTCCGGAAAAACTCTATCTTCCATCAAAGGAATTAAAACAGCATTTTTAGAATTCAGATCTTTAGGGACGAGTCCATGTCCTTCTAAAAAGTTTTTGAAGGTTACATCTCCTAATCCGAAACCGATCCCTGAGAGTTGTTCATTGGAGAATAATCCGATCAAGTTGTCGTATCTTCCTCCGCCGTACAAGGATCTCCTATTTTCAGGATTCGTATCGAATACTTCGAAAATACAACCTGTATAATAATCGAAACCACGAATGATCGAAGGATCGAATTCGAGTTGGTCTTTGATCCCTAAGGAGGCTAGATCTAAAAAAAGATTTCTAATAAATTCAACAGAAGAAGGATCTATACCTTCTAATTCTCCTATTGTTTGGAGATTTGTGTCCAAATATCTATAAATTAGAGTTAATTGTTTTTCCGGATTAGAAAGTAGAGGTTTGATCTCTTCTTCAAAAGCTTCTTTGCTGATCTTGGATTTTTTATCTAAAAGTTTGGAAACAGCGTGAGCTTTTTCGGGAGCTAAAGCCAGAGTTTGGTTCAAAAATGAATCCAAGATACCTCTATGAGAAACCTTGATCTGGTAACTTCCTTTTGGAGCTTTAAAATTTTCTAAGATAGCGTTAGCGATCAGAATGATCTCAACTTCTGCTCTATAAGAATTTACACCGAACAGATCTACATTGAGCTGCCAATGTTCTCTTAAACGTCCTTTGCCCGGTTGTTCATATCTCCATAAGTTCGGGATGGAAAACCAACGAATAGGCTTAGCAAGATTTCTGACCTCTCCTGCTACCATTCTTGCAAGAGTAGGAGTCATTTCGGGACGGATCGCAACATGACGATCTCCTTTGTCCGTGAAATCGTACAATTGTCTTTGCACGATCTCTTCTCCGCTTTTTGCTAGATAGAGTTCGAAAGATTCTAGGATGGGGCCGTCGTATTCTTCATAACCGAAAGATTGGACTGTCTTCCTCATTACGGAAAACATCCAATTTCGGAATCTCATTTCTTCCGGATAAAAATCTCTCGTCCCCTTGTATGGGGCTGTGGGTAAAAAGGCTTTCTGTTTTTCCAAGTCTCTTAGACGCTCTTAATGAAGCTTAAATTCTTCTTTAATAGAGTCATATTCGTCTTGGCATCGTTGGAGCCAACTATTTCTGCACCGACTAGATAAATTTCCCCGATCTGAGAAATATGTCGGATTTTGAATGCAAATCTTAGCGGAGCTTGCATTTTAAAAGTTATATCCGCAGTAAAGAAAGGTTTATGCAGAAATGATTCGACTAGCTGGGACTCGGTTACTTCCAAAAGAATTCCACCTTCCGAAGCATTGACTACGTTTTGACGGATATCAATGTCCAGAGTGTTGGAGTCTTCTATCCTATCGTTAAACACAGTTTCTAACTCTGCGTATTTTTTCAGAATAGCGGGATCCAAAATCCTGTCCTTAGTCTCCGCATAACCTAAAGCAACGAGCTTTGATCCGGACGGGTCTTTGTAATAGATTGGATAGATCGCGAAAGATTGTATCTTCCCGGAACGATAAACTTTGGTTCTATCTTCCAAGATCATTTCATCTTCTAATTCTTGCTTTAGATCTAAAATATTAAAGCCGTTTGCCTCTTCTTGGGAAAGAGGATCCATATTGATCGCATCTTTTACAAAGATAGTTTTACCGGTACGTTTTGCTAAGTCCTGCTCTAAGCTAAGTTCCTTTCCCGTTGGAAATACCAATCTGGAATACGGATATTCAGATAAGATACTCTTGTGTAAGTCGGTCAAAAGGATTTGGCCGGATGTTCCCAATACTTTGGTAGAATCTTGTTCCTTCTTAACCATATGAAATCTGTGCGCGATTACTTTGCCTTGTAGGCCTTCTACCCTTGGAAGAATTCGGCCGTCTTTTGCTATTCTTACATATTCGGGAGAACAAACCACTAATCCATCTTCATGATTTACTGAATCGACTCTAAAGCCGATCTCCATATGTTTACTTAAGGTTTTGTAAACTGTGATTTCGCCTTCTTCGTTAACATATTCCGGATCTATCCTAAGGAAAATTTTTCCCTCAGGAGTGGTTTGTAAGATTTGCAATTCTTGTTTTAAGGGATTTTCTTTCAGAAAGAGTCCGTTATTATGCACGTACTCTTTCAGAATATAACCTACTTTTTGAGGATCTTTGATTGTATCCCAAATTCTTGGTGATTGTAGGTAAGATCGGTACTCGACTTCCATTTGCTCTCCTTATAGCTTACGGAAGTCGACCCTCCTGTTTTTAGCTCTTCCATCTTCGGTAGAGTTATCTTCATCAGGTCTGGAATACCAATATGCTCTGGTTTTTAACCTAGAAGCTTGGATCCCTTTACTACGAACGTAGTCAAAAACTTTCCGTGCTCTGTTCCCGCTTAAGCGAGTGTTATATTCTTTGGAAGCTATATTATCCGTATGGCCCCCAATCTCTATTTTATCCGACGGATTCTTCTTGAGATAGTCTACAATCAGATCGAGTTGTCGGCGATGTGCGTCAGTCACCTCGGTCTTATTGAATTCAAAATAGAGTTTAGTACTTAAAACAGCTGGGACTTCCGAATCTTTCCTTAATGCGATAGAGATCGTAGAGCCAGGTTTAATATCTTTCTTCAAGATATTAACACTTTCGGAAATATATTTCTCAGCCTTTGCAAAGATTTCGAAATCAGTGTCGGGGATCAACTCGATATGGAAATTTTTTGACAAACTGTTGTATTTTAAGATTTCTCCCTGTCTATTCTTAGGAGTAAAAACTGTAGCGCTCGCTCCAGTAATTGGCTCTTTAGTAGTGGCATCTACGACTACTACATTAAGTCCCTTTCCTTTATCCCCATCACCAGTGTTAACAATCTTACCTTTCTCTTCATCTTTGATAGGCAGAAGCACATAAGTTTTATTAACTTTCTTATTTCTCTCTACGTTTCCACGTAAGTCGAGCTTGTCCTCAGTGGGATAAAAACCAGGAGAAGAAATTTCTACCTTATACAATCTTCCTGTTTTTAAAACGGTTTTAAAGTTAGTCGGGTTTCCTTTAGAAAGATCCCCACCTATTCTTCTGGAAGTAATAGTACGAGAAGGACCAATACTATCTGAAATTTTGATTGTAGCATCCAGGCCTATCATTGTAGCTTCTGAGCCATCTAGGACCAATCCCTGGAAGGATACATCGTAGGAATTCCTCAGATTTTCAGGAACTTGGAATCTATAAATATCGTACTGGCCCTGCCCTCCGTTTCGGTTGGAAGAAATATAAGCCCAAAGCCCCTCGTGATCGAAAGAAATTCCTTCTGAATCGATCCCTTCTGTATTATCTAAATTAAATGGATGAGGCAGTTTTTCTAAACTTCCTGTTTCCGGAACTGGATGAGGAAGATTCGTTTTAGAAATTGTCAGTTTATCTTCCGCATCTTCTATGTCGGCGTTTCCCGGAAGATTTAAGAAGCTACGATATAAGGAAAACTTTTTGCGATCATTCTCTCTATTAGAGGAGAAGTATAATTGTTCCCCATCGGGATGAACATAAGGAAGAATTTCACTGGCTTTGGAATTGATCTCCGATCCTAGATTGATTGGACTCGACCAAACTCCCGTTGAAAGATTTTTATAACTTACCCAAAGATCGTATTCTCCAGATCCGCCAGGTCGATCAGAAGAGAAGATAAGAAATTTTCCGTCTGGAGAAACCGCCGGCATCTTTTCATTAAAGTTAGAATTGATCTCGGAGATACCGATCAAGTCGCTCCAACGCCTTGTTTTTTCATCTCTCTTAGTATAATAAATATCTAATGCGTCAAAACCTTCTCTATCCGCTTTTACGTTTCGGATAGAAGTCAGAAAAATTTCCTCGGGATTTCCTAATTCGTCGAATCTGATCGAGATCCCACCTTCGTACTTATCGGTATTGAATAGTTTGGATTTTTTTTCTCCGGAGGGAAGTTCCTTCTTATTCTGTTCCCAGATGTCCTGGTTTAGATTGACCGGCTTCTTCCAATCAGCTTCTCCATCTCTTTTTTTATAGTTTGCGTTTTCAGAGAGCCAGATATCCATCTCTCCTTCTCCGCCTGGACGATTGGATTGAAAGATCAAATATCTTCCGTCAGGACTGATGATGGGATTGTATTCTACGTTTTGCGTGTTTAAAGGAGATCCAAAATTTCTTTCCAAGAGTGTAGGAACAGGTTGGGCGGATCCATCCCAGGAATATAAAAAAAACAAAAGAGTTCCGGCAAGAACGGAGCTTAGAAAATGATTTCGTTTTAGAACGGGTCCTTTTCCTGGATTGTAAAAAAACATCTTGTAATTAGTATCGGAAGAAAGACCCCAAGTATCAAGATGGAAACTAAGATGGAATCCGACCTGCCGAATAGAAACCAGCAAGAAATTTTCCCTCCAAAACCGATCTTATTCGGAGTTTTGAACATAACCAGTGACTCTTTTTCGGACGGGGGAAAATACCTCCGCGAGGACCTGGCTCTTGCCAAGGCGAAATCTTTAATTGAAGAAGGCGCGGATGTCATTGATATTGGGGCCCAATCTTCCAATATAAAGGCGGAACCAATTTCGGAAGATACGGAATGGAATAGAATGAAAGAGATCATCTCCGAATTAAAAAAGAAGAAGGTTGCAATCTCAATAGATACATTCAGGCCTTACGTCATCCAAAAGGCGTTAGAGGCAGATGTGGATTATATCAATAATATCAGGGGTTTTGTAGATCCTGAAAGTTTGGATCTACTAAAAGGTGCAAGTGACAAGTCCACAAAATATATTGCGATGTTCTCCCAAGATCATTCTATCAAGGCTTCGGAATTTTCAGATCTAAAACCTGAGACAGTTGTACCACTTGCATTGGAATTCTTTAGAGAGAGGACAAAAACTTTCGAAAGTTTAGGCCTTGCAGATCGTTTGATCTTAGATCCAGGGATGGGATTTTTTTTAAGTCCTGACTATAAGGTAAGCTTTGCAATTCTTTCCAAGATTGCTGAAATTCTTTCTGAGTTTCCGAATTTGATGGTTTCAGTAACTAAAAAATCTTTTTTAGGAAATGCTCTCGGTGGTTTGCCTGTAGAAGATAGAATTATCCCGACTGCGATCTCGGAAATATATCTTTGGTCCAAAGGAGTTCAGATGATCAGAACTCATTCTCCCAAATCTTTTTTATTAGCTATGAAAACCTGGGAAATGTCTCACGGAGTTTATAGTCCGCAACGCGGGCTTCAGGAGCGAAGCGACTATCGTCCATAACGAATTCTATCCATTGCTTCTTTGCCTTCCGGAGTCAGAGTAGGAAAAAACTCTTCTTCGGTGAATTGGAGACCTTTGGATTTTAATCTTCTAAAATAAGGAAGTAATGGAGAAACATCTGCCTTAGGATTTTTAGAAAGAAGAGAAAGTTTCCATAATTCCAAAAATACCAAAGATTCTTTTTCAGATTCCGGAGCTTTGTTTAGCCAATCTAATGCTTCTGTATATCTTCTCTTCTCGCAATATGCATGAGCGATATAATATTCTAATTCGGGGATTCTTTCTCCGGTTCCGCTTAAGCTGAGTCCGAAGACCAAAACATCATCCCATTTTTCTAAAATATGGGCCATCTTCAACATGAGCCCCCTTGCATTCTTATGGAATGGGCTTTGTTGTAGGATTTTCTCCAAATAATAATAACTTTTGGACCAGTCTTGTTTGGAGAAAAAATATTCTGCCAAACCTTCCCAAGCGTAGACTTCTTGGCCTGGAATTGTAGAAAGTGCATCTCTATAAATTACTAATTCTTCTTCTCTCTGGGCTTCTATCAGAAGGTTCTCGAATTTTTTGCGTTCTATAGTAGGAGACTGTTTTAGGAATTTCTCCAGGAACTTTTTAGCTTCTGAAATATCGTCCACTAGATAATATAAACGTAATAGATTGAGTGATGGTATAGGATTATTAGGGAGAAGTTTTTGCGAGTTCAGGAACTCTTCTTCGGCATCATCGACAAGAGAGAATCTTACGAATAAAATTCCCAGATTGTTTTTGTCTGGAGCAGGGATTGCTTTTCCTCTATGCGATTTTGCTTCCCAAGGGCTTTTTATCGAGTCTACCTTTTCCCTTGTATAATCTGTTGCGGGAAGATAAAGAAACATGAGATCGTTTTCGATCTGTTCGTTGTTTCTGATTGGATATAGACAAGAGAAGAATAGAAGAAAGGGTAAAAGAAAAAGATTAACCGGCTTCAGAAGTAGGATTTTCCTGTAGGTTTTTCTGCGCATACAATAAATACTTTAAAGCTCGCTCTGTATCTCCATGAAACAAATACATAAGAGAAAGATCAAGCGCGTCCTGTGCTTCTGGAGCTTCGAAATCCTGAGGATTTTCTTTAGAAAGAGTGAGTTTATCTTTAAATTCGTCCAATTTCTTTCTGGTTAGAACTTCCAGATTGTCGAAGAAAACTTTCTCTTCCGGCTTCGGCTTTTGTCTGGCTTCCTTGATGGAGTCGTTGAATTGTACGAATCCTTGTGCGGTTGTAGTAACTTTCTTAAGAGTTTCGAATGATTGTTTATAATTTCCAAGTTTAACATGGATTTCCGTCATCAGGATTTCCATTCTAGGATCATTCGGGTTGATTTGGATGGCAGTATTTGCTGCGGCTAAAGCCTCTTCCCATTTTTCAGTATCGAAGTAGATAGTAGCAAGTGCTGCATAAGCTGTTTTATTTTTAGGATCTAATTTGATCGCATTCTTCAGATATAACTCTGATTTGTCCGGACGATCTAACTGCTTATAACAATATGCAAGAAGTAGATGAGAGTTTAGATATTTTTTATTTAATTCTAGAGAACTTTTGAGCGCTTTAACTGCGGCATCTAAACTTCCGAGTCTATAAAGTTCTACTCCAAGGTTATAGTAAAGCTCAGTGGTCTTTCCAAGTTCGAGTGCCTTTTGGTAAGTCTTTATCGCATTTTCCGAATCGCCGGTTCGAGAGTAAAGAGCCCCGAGGTTCAGATAGGCTTTTTGGAATTTGGGATTCATTCCCAAAATTTCAGAATATACCTTGGCCGCCTGGGAGATTTTCCCTTCTTTTTCGAGTTTTAAAGCCTCGTTGAACTTTCGTTTGATATCGGCTTCGGTCATATCCGGAATATCGACTAAAATTCCCAAGAAAACAACCTGAAAAAAACTTCAGGTAAAATGTAAAAATCTCCGAAAATATAATATAGAAAGACAGAGGTCCGAAATGAAACAGATAGCCGCTATCTTCGCATTGATAACTGTTACCGCTTGCGCTTCTTCCGAAACCAGAAGAAGTATTAGCGCGTCCGGAGATCCTTCCGAAATATTTTTTGAAAAAGAAATCGTTCCAATGGACCAAGAGTCCAAAAGAGATTTGGTTCTGGCTAAGAACTCTTCCGCTTCCAGAGGATTGGATGATCTTCTTGCGGATAATAAACCGGTAAAAGCCACTACTCCTTCCAGACAACAATCAGGTTCTACGGGAGATTTCGACGAGGTCGGATATTCTTCCTGGTATGGTCCTAAATTTCACGGTAAGCCAACGGCGAGCGGAGAAATTTTTGACAAAACAAAACTGACTGCAGCTCACCCAAGCCTTCCATTAGGTTCAGTGGTTCGAGTGAAAAATCTGGAAAACGATAAAGAAGTTTTAGTAAAAGTAAACGATCGCGGACCTTTCGTAAAAGATCGGATTATAGATCTATCTGAAAAAGCAGCTGAGAACTTGGAATTCAAAGATGTAGGAATTGCAAGAGTTGGTCTCACTGTAGTTAGCAAAGGGGGAGCAGGAGAGTCTGAAGACATGGAAGGTCTTGAAGACGAAGAAGCTCTTCTAAAAGAAAACAAACCTGAAAGATTAACTCCTAAGAAAGCTGTGACTCCTGCTCCATTAGTGAAGGGAGCTCCTAAAGGACAAACAGTCCAAGTGGGAGTTTTTAGAAACAGCAGACTTGCTGAAGATTATAGAAAAAATCTTTCTGCAGAATATGGAGAGAAAGTATATCTTTTCGAAAGAGACGGTATGTTCGTTCTTCAAATGGGTGATTTTATGGATCGAGCAAAAGCGGACCTTCTAAAATCTAAATTGAAAGAAGACGGAGTGGATTGTTTTATTCCTAAAAAATAAAACTCTAATTCGGTCTCTGAAAGAAAAAGCCTCCGACTATCGGAGGCTTTTTTATTTAGTTTCGGTGTGCTCTACACCCTTTGACCTTCATTCTGCTCGCACAAAGTGTTTTGGCTAATTGAACATAAGCAGGAAGACAGGTGCCTGTCCCTTGTCCGCACGCAGGGTCTGCAATTAACATAATAGTAAAGCAATCGTCGTAATTTTTCAGATCTTCTGCGCAAAGATCTTCATGATTTACTAAGAGTCCACAATCTGAAAATGAATAGAGTAGGATTGTAGAAAAACAAACTAGAAAAAAGGCCCTTATTTTCGACTTCATAAACCCTCGGCCGCAAAGGCGGCTAACGAATATAACCTAAAGGATTTGGAAGAAGGTCAGTTTGTCAAAAAAAATCTTTCCGAAATTTAGATCCCGCCGCCGTGGATGAACTCGTTTAGCTCATCATCTTTGTTTTTTGGGGGAGATTTTTTCTCTTTGAGATTGGATTTTGCGTATAGTTCGTTCACTTCTTTTTGTAAGGTATCAATCTTTTCGACCAGAATGGAGAAAACTCTTGCGACAGGGTCCGGAAGTTCTCCGTGGTCCAGCATTCTTTCTCCTTCCTTTCCAAAATCCACTTTGGAACGGACTACTTTTCCAGGAACTCCAACAACCGTACAATCTGCGGGGACATCTCTGAGTACTACGGAACCGGCACCGATCCGAACATTATGTTCGATGACTATATTTCCTAAAATTTTTGCTCCGGCTCCAACTACCACATTCTCTTTTAACGTGGGATGCCTTTTGCCACTTTCTTTACCTGTTCCTCCCAGGGTAACGCCTTGCAGAATGAGACAACCTTTCGCTACTTCTGCGGTCTCGCCGATAACGACGCCTTGGCCATGATCAATAAAAATCCCGGGTTCAATTTTTGCTCCCGGATGAATGTCTATCCCAGTCAAAAATCGTGCGAAAGTATTGATGATCCTGGGAAATAAAGGAATTTTGATCTTATATAAGGAGTGTGCCAGGGAATGGAACCAAAGCGCGTGTAAACCCGGATAACAGAGAATGACTTCCAAATAGGATTTAGCTGCCGGATCATTTTTTTTAATTGCTTTGATGTTTTCGAACAAATGTTTATCCCGGTTCTTCTTTGACGGTCGATAGAAGAGTAATGTTATATTTACTTATGAATAAACCTGAAACTGTGCGCCGGTATGTAAAGGAGGAATCATTTTGAGAGAGGACCTGAGTCGGAATCTAAAGGAAAACGGTCTAAAAAATTGAACAGATCGTCTTACGGATGGAACATACTTCTTTTCGTTCTGACTTTTTTTACCTTAACCTTTCAGGACGATATATTCAGGATTCCATATTTAAACTCTGCGACAATTTCGGAGATCTTTTGGGTCAGAACCCCTTATTCTATCTCTCTTCTTGGAATTCTTTTTTGCCATGAGATGGGGCATTACTTCGCGGCTAGATATTATGGGATCAAAACAACTCTTCCTTACTTTTTGCCGGTTCCATTTTCTCCTGTTGGGACCATGGGAGCAGTCATTCGTATAAAGGAACCAATTCGAAACAAAATCCAATTATTCGATATTGGGATTTGGGGACCAGCCATGAGTCTTATACTTTCTGTCCCTTGTATTGTTATCGGATTATATAATTCTCAACTCGTCTCTCTCGCAGAAAGAACCACAGTATTACAAGCTCATCCGGGATTGATGGACATTCATTTTGGAGATAGCATTCTTACTTATATTTTATCCCAGAAAATTTTAGGTCCTTTCGATTCTTCACTATTTACGGTAGAATACAACCCACTTGCATTTGCAGGATGGGTCGGGTTACTGATCACCGCATTAAATCTTTTACCTTTCGGTCAATTAGATGGAGGGCATGTAGTTTACTCATTAGCAGGAGAAGGTTACAGAAAGTGGATCCACTATTTGTTCTCCGCATTTCTTTTGCTCTCACTTTGGAATTATTCGTGGATCTTATGGGGATTGCTCATCTATTACTTTATCAGAGTAGAACATCCTTTTATTCCGGATGCTTCTTATCCAATCGGTAAATTTAGAAAGATATTTGGCTGGAGTATGCTATTATCCTTCCTGCTTATTTTTCCAATCTCTCCGATCACTGTTGTATCCTCTTCCGGAGCTAAGAGCAGTTTAGGAGAAGATCTTTGGAAAATTCTACTCGAAGTATTTTCAAAATGAGAAAACTGATCTTTCAAATTTTTATCCTTATCTTTCTAGTAATTTCCCTGTCTGTCCATTCGCAAGAAGAAGGTGACGTAGACATACAATTGACCGATAACCCTTACGGTCTTTCTTACGACGGGACAAATTTTTGGTTCGCCGATAGCAAACGAAGAGCGATCATTCGTGTAGATCCAAGCGGAAGACAAGAAGCTTTCAATTTAGGAATTCCATTTATTGCAGGGCTAAACTTCGATCCGAGAGAAGGTAAACTTTTCGTAGCAAGCAAAAGGGTCGTTCTGAAAGTTGAACCGAATACCGGTGGAGTTACTGAAAGAATACAGGTCCCGATAGACAAGATAGGTGGGATCGCGAACTTTCAAAATTATCTATATATCCTGGATTCGGATACCGGAAAAGTCTCCGTTTATGATAAGGGCACCCAAAGTTTTTTCGGTGGATTCTTAACTGATAGATCTGAACCAAAAGATATCTGTTTTGCGCGAGACAGTCTTTGGATTACAGATTCTTCCGATGGGAATGTGTATAGATATGATCCTACTAGCGGAAAAATCACAGGATCTATTCGTTCTCCTTCTAAAGATATTCGCGGTATTGCAATTCTTGGAAGCAGGATCTACGTCGTGGATCGCACTACTAGAGAAGTAAAAAAGATCTCCTTTGTAGAAACGGATCGATTCCTTGCTTCCGGAGAGGCCACTTATCTCATCAATGTGAAGATCAAATATTCTTTGGATGAAACAACTCTAGTAGGTGGAGTTTTGGGTCTTCTCCCCCCTCCTACAACGGAACACCAGAGGATTCGAAATCTAAAAACCAAAGATCCTAAATTTAAAGGGGATATGGTAATGGGGGTTCGTGCTCTTTCCAAAAAGTTAGGGATAGACGATCCTAAAGGTCCCCAAACTTTAGAATACCATTTCGAAGCAAGAACGACTAACGTCAGATACTACGTTCTGGACGATTTTTTAAAGAAGAAGGAAGAGATTCCCATTGACCTTGCCGCATTCACTAAAAACCGGGTTTCCGTAAAAGAGAAGACAGGGAATTTTTTCTTAGATAAAATTTTCGACGCGAGATTATTCCGTTCTGATTGGGATGGTCTGAAAAAGTCTCTACTAGATTCGGGTCTGCCTGTTCGCCCTGTGAAAAGTCTAGTATTTAATGGAAATTCAAATCCTTCTTTTAAGGATACCTTGGACATTTATATTCCGAGTTTTGGATGGGTACCGTTGGCTAGTGTAAAACCGGAGAAGATAGAATCTTCTCGTGCTTACCAAAAAGCAGAAGATATGGTGGATCTATTTCGTAGTGAGGCTTGGGCCGCTTTACCTTCTCCTATTTTATTCAAGGCAAAGGATTCCGAAATTTGGAAACCAATTCCTGCGGAGATAGAAGTTACACTTCTTCCTAAAGGTACGGATCTTTCTTCTAACTGAAAGATTCTTGTCTGGTTAAAAAGTATCTTTTGTAAGCGACGACTCCAAGTGTAATCGCTCTTCCTAACATATACAAAGAGAGCGAAAACCAAAGTATATGATTGCTGTTTTGGATCTTTCCCCAATAAGCGACCGGAAAGAAAAATATGATAGAACTTATGATCATTGAATTTCGGAGTATCTTTCCTTCTGAAATTCCTAAGAAGAAACCATCGAATATGAATGCAAAAGATCCAAAGATGAGAACGGGAGCTATCCAATAACCGTATTCTTTTGCAAGAGTCACAACTGGTTTGGATTTACTGAATAATTCAAATAAGAATCCGGAAGGTAGAAGGATCAAAATACAAAAGAGCAAAGAAATCCCGAACCCTGAAACGATCGCCATTTTTAGGATCTTTCGCAAGCCTTCCGAGTTATTATTTCCTTTTAGATTCCCTGCAACCGTTTCCATTGCGATTGCTGCGCCATCTATCCAAAATGCTCCGATCAAGATCAATTGGTGAAGGATTGCATTTGCAGCCAAGGTCTCGGAACCTAAACCGGAGCTGTAATTTCTAAATAAACTGAATGTGGTGATCAGAAGTAAGGTCCGGATCATTATATCCGAGTTTAAGGAGAGCAGAGAGATATACCCTTTTAGGGAAAAGATTTGGATCTCATGATAGACTTGCAAGAAGCGGTCCTTCTCTTTCAATAATAAAACGAGGAAGAATGCACACATTAGATATTGGCTAATGGAAGTTGCAATCCCTGCTCCGTAAGCTCTCCAATCTAAAAATAGAATGAACCAAATATTCAACCCGATATTAACTACGTTTGCGATGACTGTTGCTACTAAGACAGTAGCACTTTTGGATCTTCCTAAAAACCAACCTGTGAGTACGAAATTGCAGAGAGTTGCGGGTGCGCTGATGATCCTAGACTTAAAATATTCTCCTCCTGCGGATTTTACATCCTTCTCCCCTTCTAAAACAGAAAATCCAAATTCTTCTAAATAAGTTTTAGCAAGAAGAATTAGAACACCGATCCCAAGGCCGAGTAATAATGATCTTAAGAGTATCTGAAAGGATTCTTTGTTATTTTCGTTTCCTTCCGCCTGTGCAGTTAGACCGGTTGTGCTCATTCTTAAAAAAGAAAAGCCCCAGAACAAATAATCGAATAGTACGTTGGATAATGCGACCCCTGCAACATACGTATGGGATTCCAATTGGCCAAGCACTGCAATATCAGCAAAGCTTGTAAGTGGAACTGTTAGGTTCGCGACTATATTGAAAAATGTTAGAGTGAGAAATTTTTTTTCCAAAAAGAAAACTCAAGTACTCGGTCGTTTCTTATCTTCTATACTTTGAAAAACATTACAGGCAACTAAATCCCCGGTGACGTTCACAGTGGTTCTGCACATATCCAAAATACGATCCACTCCTAAGATAATTCCGATTCCTTCTGTTGGAACTCCTACACCGGCCAAAATAGATGCGAGAATTACGATCCCAAGTCCTGGAGTACTTGGAGTTCCGATAGAAGCTACCACAGTTGCGATGAGCACAAATGTAAGATTAGTTGCAGTTAATTCTATTCCATAAACTTGAGCTAAGAATACTGTGGCAACCGCTTGGTAAAGTGCAGTACCGTCCATATTTACTGTGGCTCCCAAGGGCAGAATAAACTCTGCAATCTTTCGGGAGACCCCCATCTTTTCGATCCCTGTCTTTAAGGAAAAGGGAAGAACTGCTGCGGAACTGGAAGTGGAGAATGCGAGTAGCTGCACTTCTCCTGCTTGTTTAAAAAACCAAATAGGGCTCTTTCTTGTTACAAGAATCAGTATGATCGAATACATGATCAGAACTAAAACTAATCCGCCTAGTACAGTTAGAAAATAAACTCCAAGACTTAATAATACTTTGAGTCCTATCTTTGCAGTAATCTGAGCGATGAGTCCGAAGACGGCAAAAGGTGCGATCTTCATGGCCCATTGTACGAATATCATACTTGTTTTGAATATAGCTTGGAATACAGGCAGAACGTTCGCTGCACTTTGCTGCTCTATTGAAAGAATAGCGATCCCAACTAATAGAGCGAGTAAAACTACTCCCAACATATCTCCATTTGCAAACGTTTGGAATGGGTTCCTAGGAAGAACTGATAGTATTAGCTCAGGGACTTTATCTACAGAAACAGTACCAGAGGTTTCTGTGATTTTGCTCGGGACCTGCACTCTTGGGATCCCGGCCGGATCTACAAAACTTCCGGGTTTGATCGTGCTTGCTAAGATTATTCCGATAGATACGGCTATTATTGTGGTAAATATGAAGTATAAGAATGCCTTTAATCCGAAACTTTTGAGATTCTCCAGAGTTTCGCCTGCATGTATCCCTAGGACAATGGAACAAAAGACCAAAGGGATCATGATAATCTGCAATAGGATTAGGAAAAAATGACCAGGAAGCCCTAGCCAAGAAATGATCGGCTTAGAATATTCTTGGGCTACCAACGAATTTTCGGGACTTAGATATAGACCTACTAAAAGTCCGGATACCAAACCTAACAGAACTCTGAACCAGAGTTTCTCGAAAGGAAGAAACTTAATAGCATTCGGAAGGTTTCGGTTCGACTTAGAATCGGACATACTCGACAGAATAGGAGTCACATTCTTATTTTTCTATTGATTTTTCCCTTTTCAAAATGATAGTGAAGGCTTTAGCCGATTTTTTACCAGTTCCGAAGATGTATTCCGGAACCGGTAAACTAAAAATAAAAGATTCGGTTTGAAGTCAGTTTCGATCATCGGCGTCCGAGTGCCTACAGGAGTTTATGGGGTTAAATCCAATTTCTTGGGACCTAGTCCTTTTTAATTATTATTCGTTTGGAAGTTTATTGGTCACTTTGACCACCATATTCCTCGGAATTTTCTTTCTTACCTTAAAGAATAGGACCATAGCTACCACTCACCTTGGGATTGGCTTTATGCTATTAGGTATATTCGAGACTGGATATTTCTTAGCGGCATTCTTATATCATCCTATTGCAGCATATCATCGTTGGATGACCGGCGGATTCATTCTATTTGCCCTTGCTCATTTCACCCAATTCTTACTTAGGTTTCCCGGAAATAGTAACCAACGTATAGCAAAATTGGTTTTGATGGCGGAACATTCGGTTTCGGCGATTACTGTAAGTTTATTTATTTACTTCACTTATATTTCAGAGAAGATCTATCACTTCACTGCGCATCATTGGGACTTCAATGCATTTGATGCCAGTCGTTATCTTGCGTTAGTAATCGGAATATTCTCCATCGTAGGTTTTATAATCGTTCCTACATGGAGAGTTGTGATCACCAAAGATAAGAGAAGGATCGCTCTTCTCATGTTTAACATAGGGTTCTTGATCGCGGCAATTTATCCGAATATATCAAATATTCTCAGCCGAGACGGAGTGATGGAACGTTCTACGTACATGACTTCGAACGTAATTCTATTCTTAACTGCGTTTTCATTCTTAGTAATCGCATTTATCAATAATAGTGCGGAACGAACTACCTTCATGGTCAAGATCGTGGGGATCACACTCTTTACGATCTGTTTGATCATGCAGGCTCTTGTCTATATCTCCAGCCAGGAAAAAGACGCGGAATACGATAGTTTGCGTATGGTGAATATCGAAAGAGCTTTGGAGAATGGTGTCAAATCAGGCGATATAGAGTATGCTTTCCATTGGGATGATTCTAAGGAAAGTTTGGATTCTTCGGAGTATGATTCTAACAAAGAGTTGAACCTCAAAGAGATAGAGGCTGACTTACAGAATGTCACTACTTACGAAGAGATCCGCAATCTAAAGGAAGAAGGATTTAGAAAATCCTTAAATTCTATCCTCGATCGAACTCATACATACTTCGGCGGTTATAAACGTTTTATCCAAAAGTTATTGGGAGAAAAACAGGATCTTTCCGACGCAGAGCTTAAAAAACTGATCTTAGAAAATGCAGAGCAATGGAATAAAAGAGCTTTCGTTGCTACGAACCGATTAGAAGCGATTGTAGGGGGATCTTTCTGTAAGAAGGGAAGAGACTTCGTAAATGCTTTAGGGGATTCTGAGTTCGGCTTTAAGGAAGAAATTTTCTCTCATTGGTCGGAAGACTGTCTTTGGGATGGAAAGGACTTAGATCAAGGACAGATCCGTTCCGAAGTTTTAAGATACTTCAGATATTTTAAGCCGAGCGAAACCCGCCACTACAGAAGAAGCCAGGATGGAACAGGGCATTACGTTGCCTTCATGAAATTCCAACCTGAAAAACAGCAGATGAGTGAGGTTGGATTCTCTTACAGATTATATAGAGAATTTATGCACCCAACTGCAGTGAAACAGACCGGGATCTTGCTCGCGGTGATCTTTATCGTTCTCGCATTGTTTCCTCTCTTCTTTAAGAACAGCTTAGTAGATCCTTTAAATAGTCTTCTTTCAGGGGTGGAAAAGGTAAACAAGGGCGATCTGGACGTAGTGGTTCCAGTCAAAGTCCGCGATGAGATTGGATTCTTAGCAGACTCGTTCAACGCGATGGTGGCTTCTATCAAACAAGCTAGAAGAGAACTACAAGATTACGCAGAAAACCTGGAAGAAAAAGTTCGAGAAAGAACCAGGGAAGTTCAGGAGAAGATGGAGGAAGTCCAACGTCTCAAAGTGCAGCAGGACGGGGACTATTTCTTAACTTCCTTATTAGCGAAACCTCTCTTTTATAACGCGAATAAATCCAAATTGGTTTCTACGGATTTTATCATTCGTCAAAAGAAACAATTCGAGTTCAGAGGAAAACATTCCGATCTGGGCGGGGATATTTGTGTAACGGGAAATCTCAGATTAGGACGTCCTGATTCATTCAAACGTTATACTCTTTCCATGAACGGAGACGCCATGGGTAAATCCATGCAGGGTGCCGGTGGGGCATTGGTAATGGGAGTTGTTATGAATTCCATTCTTGCACGTTCCGCTGCAAATAATAGGATTTTGGATGCTACTCCTGAGCAATGGCTGACTGAAATTTACAACGAGATCCATGCGGTATTCAAATCGTTCAACGGATCGATGGTGATCTCAGCTTCTCTTTATCTGATAGAGGATGAAACCGGAGTGTGTTGGTACTTCAATGCAGAGCACCCTTACTCAGTACTATATAGAGATGGAAAGGCAAGTTTTATCGAAGATGGACTGACTCTCAGAAAATTAGGTCTAGATTCAGAATTTGAATTTAAGGTAAGAAGTTTCCAACTCAAAAAAGGTGATATTATTATTCTTGGCTCGGACGGTAGAGACGATGTGGATCTAACTCCAGAAGAGACGATTCGCACTATCAACGAAGACGAGATGTTGTTCTTACGACATGTAGAAACTGCAAAAGCAAATCTAGAAGATATTGAAACTGAGATCCGTAAAACCGGGGAACTCACAGATGACCTTTCTCTTCTCAAGATAGAATTTCAGGGAGAACCTAAGAGCGACGAGATCGAAGAAATTTTCGAATCCTCCGATCATATAGACAAAGCATTAAATACAGATTCGGTTTACGAAGATGCCAAGAAGATGTATAAAACCGGACGTTTGGATGAAGCATTAGAACTTCTGAAAACAGGCTATATGCACGATAGTGCTAACCAAAGATTGAACAAACTTTTGGGACTTCTAAGTTTTAAAGGCAAAGATTATAACACTGCCGTAGAAGTTTTAAATAACTATCTTGGAACTGATCCGGATCTTCATGAGTATTGGTTCTATCTTTCTATTGCGAATAAGAAGATGGGTAAGTATGACCAAGCCTTGACTGCGAGTCTGAAACTTTTGGAAATCGATCCTAATAATATCTCCAATATGATCAATCTTTCCGATATCTATCGTTTAATGGAAATGTACGATAAAGCGGAAGAATATGCTCGAAAAGTATTACAAAAAGAACCGGGGAACGAAAACGCTCATAAACTGATCCGTTTGATAGAGAGAGACCGTTGATAGACGGTTTTCTCTCTACGTTTACTTTATGGCTGCGGATTGGAATACTTTCCGCATTCTTTCTTTTTGTTCTTCCTATTCTTTCTCAAAATAAGAAGTCCACTAAAACAAATGAATCAAACTTCTCCTTTAAATTAAAAGGAGGAGAAATTCGATTAGCGGTCCGGAACGAGACCGAACTAAAAGAATGGGACAAATACGCTTTCGATAAAACAAAAAAGATCTTAGATGCATACGAGTCTTATCTTGGGATTCCTTTCCACCAGGCTTCTTCTCCAATATTCAAATCTCTTCCTTCTTCCGAAAAAGATAAGATACGATTGGTATTAAAAGACACGGTTTTTTTGAACGGGACCAGAGTAGGAGGATACAATAATGTATCCGGTGAATTAGGAAAGGAACTCGGGATCTTTATGGAATTGGGTCTGGTGCCTCCCGGTTATCCTGCATTACTTTTACACGAGTTGGGACATTATTACTTTACGGAACCTTCTTGGTTAAGCGAAGGGATCGTTTCTTACCTGCCTTATCTTTTGTCCAAAAGAGGTTATCTTAAACTGGACGCTGACGAGCTTCAATCAGTTACAGAAGAATGGAGTCTTGGCGAGGCGATCCCCAAGAACGATCCTCCTCTTTCCAAGGATTTTCATCTTTCCAATCCTAGTTTGGGGCCATGGTTTTACTCTAAGTCGGTTCGTACTCAGTTTATCATTCACAAAGAGCTGGGCTATGAAGGTTACAAATCCTTTCTAAAGCAGGTGGCTTCTTCTGAAATACTGAGCACTGAACTAGTTTTTAAAATTTTGAATAAGGTGCAGAGAAAAGATTGGAATAAGATCCTACAAGGTTGGGTGGAAGTTGGACCTTACAGTGCTTATCCTCCCAACTCTTTTATGAAAATCCAAGAGATAGAAAAACTTTAAGCTTGATTTTTATATTGCATTCGTTATACAAAATAGTGAATTCTAAACGAATTTCTTTTTTGATTTGATCTGATCGGTTCCAGCTTTAATATAATCCATTTATAAGAGCTTTTCCTTTTTGCTTGCATGGAAATTTTTTCAATCTTACAAAACGATGTTCTGCTGAACTATTATTCTTTCGGAAGTTTGCTATCTATTTTAGCTTTCTTCTGTACTTCCTTATTCTTCCTCTTCTTGAAAGAAAAATCTTCAAGCACAATGCATCTTGCATTAGGAGCTTTGTTTTTCTCCTTCTTTTGTTCAGGATATTTTTTCGCGGCATTCTTATACAACCCGATCGCTGCTTATCATAGATGGTTGACTGTCGGATTTATTTTACCTGCGCTCATTCACTTGGGTCAATTTTTAGCGCGTTATCCTGGACATGCTAATCCCAAAATGAACCGAAATCTTACGATCGGAATGTATACAGTTGCAGCGATCGGAATTTCATATTTTTATTATATTACTCTTACTTCTCCTAGGAAATATCACTTCACGGCTCACCATTGGGACTTTAATGCGGAAAAGGCTTCTTCCATTATTGCTGTTTTGATCGGCCTATTCGTTTTGATCTCCTTCTTGATCCTTCCGATCTATAGAATGACTAAAACTAAGGGAAGAGTTCGCTTTGCGCTCGGCGGTTTTATGACCGCGCTACTTGCCGGCGGTGTGGTTCCTGCGCTTACAAATATTCTCAGTCGAGACGGCTGGATTGAACGTTCTACTTATTTAACTTCTATTGTTCTTTTGATGACATTAGGGATCTTTTTGATCCTGGTAACCTTCTTAAACTTTAGTGAAGAAAAAACCACCTTTATGGTCAAAATCGTAGGGATCACTTTTGTGACATTGATGTTGATCATGCAAGCTTTGGTTTTTATCTCCAATCAAGATAAAGAAGCTGAATACGATACCAAAAGTATTGTGAATATGTCAAGGGCACTTGAAGGCGGAAAGCAGATCCCTGAGATGTTATATATCGTTCAGTGGGAAGGGGGATCCAAAAATGTGGATTATTCTCGCTACGATAATCAATACGACTTAAGACTTCCTCAATTAGAGATAGACTTTAAAAATACGATCATCTTTGAACATATGAAACTTTTAGCGGAAGAAGGTTTTAGGAACTCCGTTAAAAAAATACTGAAAGATACTCATGAATATTTCAGTGGATATAGATCTTCTATCCTGAAGTTTTTGGATGATAATCCGAATCTGGAAGGAAAAGAATTAAAAACAAAATTATTCGATCACCTAAATACATTAAATACCGCAGTCTTCGTAACATCAAACAAGCTGGATTATATTTTCCCTAAAGAATTCTGCATAGACGGTAGAAATTATCTGAAAGGGGTCGGGAACAAAGGAGTCATTCCGTTCAAAGAACATCTTCTTCAAAAATGGAAAGAGAAGGATGGGACTTGCACTTTCGATGAAAAAGATCTACTCATCGGGCATTTAAAGGCAGAAGTACTTTTATATTTCCGTCCATTCCAACCTGCATTATATCGACATTACAGAAAAAGTTTGGATGAACACCAACATTTCGTAACTTATATTCATTACGATGTGAAGAAGGATTTGGTCAGTGAAGTAGGTTATTCTTACCGCAAGTATAGAGAATTTATGCATCCAACTGCAGCAAAACAGACTCTGATCTTGGGCTTAGTTCTGGTTGTGGTATTCTTCGTGTTTCCTCTTTTCTTCCGACAAAGTTTAGTTTCCCCGTTAAATAGGCTATTGTCCGGGGTGGAAAAAGTAAACTTAGGTGCTTTGGATGTTGAAGTGAAAGTAGACTTAAAGGATGAGATCGGATTCTTATCCGACTCATTCAATAGTATGGTGACTTCCATCCGAAAAGCAAGAGGAGAACTCGAAGATTACGCCGAACATTTAGCAACTAAGGTAAGAGAAAGAACCAGAGAACTTTCTGAAAAGATAGAGGAGCTCCAACGTCTTAAGGTACAGCAAGATGGTGACTATTTCTTAACTTCACTACTCGCTAAACCGCTTTTTTATAATGCGAACAAATCTTCAAAGGTAAGCACTAATTTTATTCTTCGCCAAAAGAAACAATTCGAGTTCAAAGGCAAACATGCTGACTTAGGTGGAGATCTTTGTGTAACAGGGAATCTTCGTCTTGGAAAGGAAAACGATTATAAACGTTATACTTTCGCGATGAACGGAGATGCAATGGGTAAGTCCATGCAAGGAGCAGGAGGCTCTCTTGTGATGGGAGTTGTGGTTAACTCCATTCTTGCAAGATCTGCTGCAAACGATAGAGTGTTAGATACCACTCCTTCCGAATTTTTAACCGAAATTTATAAAGAGATGCAGTCCGTTTTTAAATCATTCAACGGATCGATGGTGATCTCTGGAACGTTTATCGTCGTTGAAGACGAGACAGGTAAATTCTGGTATTTTAATGCGGAGCACCCATTCTCCGTAATGTATAGAGATGGAAGAGCAGGTTTCTTAGAAACTGGACTGACTCTTAGAAAGATAGGACTAGATTCAGAATACGAGTTCAAGGTCCATTCCGGAAGATTGGAACCTGGTGACGTATTGATCGTAGGTTCCGACGGTAAAGATGACTTGGATCTCACCCCTGAAAAAGAAGTCCGCACAATTAATGAAGATGAGATGCTCTTCTTACAAATGGTGGAAAAAGGCCAAGGTGATCTGGAAAGAATAGAAGAAGAAGTACTAAAGGTCGGAGAGTTAACCGATGACCTTTCTCTTCTTAGAGTGGAATATTCTCCCGTAGCTTCTCCGGAAAGAGACGGAAAAGATGATGAGATCTCAGATCCATTTGATTGGAAATTCATCTATAAAAAAGCAAAAGAAGATTATATGGGAGGCCGTTTGAGCGAGGCTCTTGGTGCACTTGAAGGTCTGTACAAATCCGATCCTCAGAATACGAAGGTGACTAAACTACTCGGACTTCTTAGCTTTAAAGGTAAAAATTACGGTAAGGCTGTTGAGGTTCTGAATAAGTATCTCGGAGCCGATCCAGATTTAGTAGAATACTGGTATTATCTTTCTTTAGCAAATCGCAGGATCGGAAGAATGGACGAAGCCATCCTAGCCGCAAAAAGGATGGAGGAACTCCAACCGGACAATTCCATGAACCTGATCAATCTTTCCGATCTATATCGTCAGACGGAACAATTTGACTTGGCCTTGGAGTATGCCCATTTGGCTTTGGAGAAGGACCCGGAAGATGAGAATGCTCAGAAATTAGTAAGACTGATCGAAAGAGACAGAAAAGCTTCTTTATAGAAGTTTAATATTTTCCGTTCTCAAAATCCTTATATAACATAGAGGTCTGGATCCCTTTATTGCCTTGGTATTTGCCCGATTTGTATTCAGTGATCTCACCTTCTACAGTATGATAGAAGATCTGACAAATTTCCACATTTGGATAGATGACTAAAGGTTGGATGACCGAAATTTCGAGAGTCCAGAATCCTTTAAATCCTACATCCCCGAACCCAGCAGTCACGTGCACATACATTCCTAATCTGCCTATAGAAGAACGGCCTTCTAACATTGGGACGAGGTTATGTGTTTCAGTGTATTCTAGAGTTCTGCCTAGATAAAGGACTCCTGGTTGTAAGAGTAGTCCTGAATCAGGGATAATTAGATTTTCGGAGGGATTGGATTTTTTCATATCCAATGGACTTTCTGTATAACGAACTAATTCGTTATGAAGCCTTAGATTATAAGAGTTTGGATTTAATCTATCGTCGGAGTAAGGTTCTATGATGATGTCCTTCTCTAATCTTTTTTTAATTTCCTTACCCGTTAGAATCATTTCGTATTCCAGCTTCCTTGTTTTGCCTATTTTCGGGCCGGCCTTGTGTCTCGCCTCCCTTTTTCGGAGTTCTATTTTCCTTTAAATTCCGGTTTTCTTTTTTCTCGGAAAGCCTTTAAGGCTTCTATCCTATCTTCCGTTTTTAAGGTTTTATTATAATGTTTTCTTTCTATCTTCAAGGCTGCTTGTATATCTTTTCCTTCACCTTCTTTAATGGCTTCTTTAGCAAGCCTTAAGGAGATCGGTGCCTTTTCAGAAAGTAAGGAGGCCAATTTTTTTCCGGCCATAAATGCGGAGTCATGCCATACTGAATTCGCAAGTTGGATATCCAACGCGGTTTGCGCATCTATCACAGAAGCGGTTAAAATAAGTTCTAACGCTTTTGTTTTTCCTACTCTACGAGGAAGTCTTTGGGTTCCGCCAGCACCCGGAATAATACCAAGTCCTGTTTCAGTAAGGCCTACTTTTGCTTCTGCGCTCATCAGAATAAAATCACAACATAATGCCATTTCTAATCCGCCACCATATGCATCTCCATCTAAGGCGGCGATCGTTGGGAAAGGAAGATTTTCCAACGCCTGGAAACATTTCCCCACTTGGTCCAGAAATTTATGTACTTCTTTCTCTGACATGTCCGCTCTTTCTTTCAGATCGGCTCCTGCGCAGAATACGGAACCTTCTCCCTTGAATACTAAAGCACGGATTTTTGGGTCCTTACTTGCTCGTTCTATATGGGACATAAGTTGAGAAAGCAGTTCTCTAGAAATTGCATTTCGTTTTTCGGGTCGATTTAAACTGATTATGCACGTATAATCTTCGATGGAATAAAGAACAGTCTCGCTCATATTTGCCTTCTAAAAAATCTTTCCCGAACAGGGGGAATCTTTCCGATAATTGGGTAGATTCTGCGGTTTTTTAAAAACCGCAAGCAAAAGCGTTACGTTCGAACGGTTCTAGGTTAAAGAAAAAATGCGATTTCAGACTCAGATCATAGCTATTATCTTATTTCTCTCTATTTTTGGATTTGGTTGTTCTAACAGTAAGGACTCGGACCTTGCTAGCCAGTTAGGTTTGGGAAATCCGGTCATCACCGAGATCGATCCTCCTAGTGGTTCTCCACCGATTGGAACAACTGTTGGAACTACAGTTACAATTAAAGGCCGTTTATTTTCCGCGGATACAAGTCTAACGACGGTAAAATTTAATGGAGTCTCCGCGAGCGTTCTGAGCGCTACTAGCACTGAGATCGTTACAGTAGTTCCAGCTGGCGCTTCCACTGGAACATTGTTTGTGACTAAGGACGGACCTGTTATTTGTGATGCGAATAATGGAGATTCGGCTACCAACTGTTACGGTAGGACATTCTATATAGATTGTTATAAGTCTTTTGATAATCTGTATGGCGAAGAATTAGGAGTATCTTATCCTGATTCCAAGACGTTCCAGATTACTGGTCAGACAGGAACTAAGGCTCTTAGGATCGATCTGAATCCAGATGGACCTACCAACGTTAAGATTGCCTGCGAAACATATTTGATCTATTCTAAGTTTTCTAAAACCTGCGGTAGAACGGATGTAGGAACTTTTGGCGATACAAGCACTTGGGTATTCGAACCTACTTTGACCTTCTCCAGTTATTATACGGTCCAGATGTTTGTTACTGCCGGAAAGGGAGACTGTACCGTATCTTTTCCCTAATCTTTAAGGCAAAAAAATACTTGGTTTATTCTCCGATTTGGATTAGGATCGGAATGGAGGGATTACTGAATGTCAACAATAACCTCTATATATCTCGGACTCGCCGAAAAGGCATCTTCCGATCCGCGCAAAATGCCTAAAGTGGAAGGAATTCCAAATAAGCCTTACGAAAACAAACAAGCGGATGTTTTCGACCAAAAAGCAATGAATCCTAGTTATGCGGGCGATATTTATAAAACTAAGGGAGCATTTGTAGACAAGATCTCCTAACTTCTTTTTGGCCCGATTGTCTAAACACAATAAAAAAGCCCTCAATTTGAGGGCTTTTCTTTATCAGAACCAATATCGAAGGCTTAATCTTCTTTGTAATTGATCTCTAAAATATTACCGGACGGATCTAAGAAATGAAGGAACTCTCCACCGTCTCTGGCTTCCGGTCCTCTTACGATTTGAACTGACTTAGACTCGAGTTCTACGATTGCTTCGGTAAAATCATCCACATCCAATACGAAACTTAGGACAGGGGATTTAACTTCGGTTAAAGAACTTTTAACTCCGTTGGTATTGAGGAGTTTAATGTTCACAGAATCCAAACCGATGATTGCGAATTCGTTTCCTTTTTCCTCGATCGTCTCGAAATCAAATAGTTCGGAATAGAATTTTACAGAGGCTTCTATGTCCCCGGTAGGTATTACAATATAATCGATTCCTTCTACGATGATCATTGAGGTAGATCCTGTTTTCCTTTTTCGTCATTATGAGATGAAAACCGGGCTTGTCTATCGGAAAACCGTAAGATACTCGTTTTTCAAGTCGGAAGGCTTTATGAGCCTAAATTTCGGAGGCCTATAAAGCCTTCCAGCTCTGAGTTGTCTTTTCCACCCTTCCAAAGGAATCCATCCAAGATATAATGAGTGAATTGGGGAAGAAAGAAGATAGGCACTAGGATTCCCTCGAAGCCCAGTCCTAGTTCTGCTTTTATTACGGAAGAGTTTCCAAATAGATATGGATGTTCTCTCCATATAAAACTATCCCAAAGCCATTCTTCCGAAAGAGCAAATGCCAATAATATCAATGAGAAGCTAAGAATTGCCAAGGCGCCGTTACGAAAGCTATTATAGAAGAAGGAAGGAAGATGTTTCTTTCGGAAATTAGAATATGCGAATATCAAAGCCATGTAAGGAATTCCATGGTTGATCACGTTAGTGAGCGTAAATGCAAAATCATCGTTTAATAATACGATGCCTACATACCAAACGGATGCAGTGTTGAATAAAAGTAGGAGTTTTCCGGTACTAATCCTACGACCTTTTTGAAGAAGGTAGACTTGGCTCAATAAATATACTATCACCCAAACCCAAAAAAATATATGAATGAAGTCTGAAAGTGAACGATTTGGATATTGATAAAAATCACCTTCCATAAACCATTCAAAATGCCTCCCGCCCGGAACCAGATGCCAATATAGAACAGGCAATCCGGTAACTACATATAAACAGATCTTATCTAATAGAAAAGGTAGTTTGCTTTCGGTTTTAGGTTCTGTTCTCGTATACAAACTTAAAAAACCGTATTGCTGCCTAATGAAATGGAAGACCGCAAGATATGCCATTGCTCCCCAGAAAAACAATTTTCCGAAAGAGTAAAGGATCAGCGCTGTCATAAAACATAGAAAGGGAACTAAGGTCAGAAGGACTTTTTTTCTATTCCAAACTTCCTTATCGAAGTAAGCCCTAAACAAAGTAGAATACACATGAGAAACATCTACACCAGGGATAAGAAGTAACCAAAGCCAAGGCGGCAATGCACTACCATTTGTTCTGGAAGAACCAAGGGGAGAAGGTCCCGGAAATCCAAGGGAGTACGCTGCTAGGACGATAATTACTGAAATCAATCCGGGCGCAATAAACCAGCCAAGGTCGAATCTTTTAGAAATAATCCAAGGACTGAACTGATTCTTCACTTCCATCAACTTCTCTTGGCAAAGGTTTGTACTTTTTTAGAAGCTTCGAACCCTCTATATAATGCTTCTTCAAAAATAGAAATGCCGCTTAAGTCACAATGTGCGAAATGAATTCCAGATTCTGATTTTGCCAGTTTCTCTCTTTCTCCTCCCCAAAGAAAACCTGGAACAGGGCGGATCATTGCGTGTGCATGAGTCATGATATCGATTCGAGAAACTAAACTTTCTATATTCGGATGAGGTCTTTTTAGATCGGAGAGTATCTCTTCTTTCCAACTGTCCCAGGTTTTAGGAAGAATGGACCTTCTTGAAGTAAGAGTGTCTTTTTCTCCAAAAGCAAGATAATACGTAAGAACAGATTGTGGTCTGAGCGCTCTTAAATCTTGGTGAGTGGATACAACATAGCCGAGAGATTTACTCTTATAAATTACATTTTCCCAAGCAGGAGGATGTCCTTTTCCTTGAGGAAGTTCGTCTACGAATAGATTTGCAACTAACCAAGGAGAATATTGCAGATTTTGTAAGAATGTATCCTTCTCACCTAAGATATACTTTCTAGTGAAAGAAGGTAAAGCGTAGATCACTTGTTCCGCTTTAATAAGAATATCTTTCTTATCTTTTACATCGTAAGCATTGATTTCCCAGGTTCCTGAATTCTTACGAATTCTTTCTACAAGTGTAGAAGTCCTGATCTTATCTTTAGAAGGTTTTTGTAGGAGTTCCAACAGGAATCCATTCCCTTCTGGCCATGTTAGCACTGGCGGAGAATCTTCCTCTTCTCTCAGTCGAGAACAGAAATAGTGAAGTCCAGCCCAAGCGGAGATATTGTCGGAATTCCCACCGTAATCATCTCGAGTGCAATAATCAGCATACCATAAGATTTCTGGTGATTGTATCCCTAATGATTTTAGATAATCTGCAAAAGTGATCCTATCTAATTTTAAAATTTCAGGATCTTTAGAAGAGCGATCAATTGGAATGCAGAATGCTTTTTGTCCGTCTCTTCCTCTCTTGTTTTGCCAAGAGCTTATAATTTTACGAAATAATAATTCTTGTGAGTCAGGTTCTCCACTTCTTCTCGGAACTAAACCTGCTTGCCATCTTCCCTGGTAGAAAAGCCTTTCCTCCGGATCGAAACATAGATACTTTTCTGGGTAGATTGGATTTCCATTCGAGTCTTTACCTTGGACGAGTCCGTTCTCTTCTAAAAATTTACGGACCAATACCGATTCAGGTCCAGGCTGAGGAAGATAATGTGCGCCCCAAGGATATTTTAAGGAATTTGTTTCAGAGTATCTAGAATTGCCTCCCGCCTCTTTCTCCAGATCCAAGATCAAATAGTCTGAGATCCCGAATTGGGATAAATAATATCCGGAAGAAAGTCCTGAGATCCCTCCTCCTGCGATAAGTACTTTTGTTTGGATCGTACTTGTTGGTGAAAAGTCCGTTCTAACTTGTCTGAGTCTATGACCTGTTTCTTTGTCCGGTCCTAAGATACTTCCTTGGATCTTTCTTTTTCTGATTCTGAAAAAGGAACCAATCCCTAAAAGGGCTGCGCAAAATGCTAAGGTGGAAAGGAATACTTTTCTGGAAAAACGATCTTCGGACATAAACGAACGGATTGCAGATTAGTTTTGCGGGAAGAAGAAGCAAGGAAAAAGAAATTTCCTGAGCATTTTCCAAAACTCTCCTTGGCTTTCCGATCGGTCCGAGAATTTTAGAGTTATGGCAGTTCTTTTGGATTTGGATAATACGGTCTTCGATTCTATAGGGATCTATGAGTTTACGATCCGTGAAATGGAAAAAAAGGCAAAGGGATTAGGCTTCTCCTCTTCCAAAGAATTTAAAAAGGCATATGATGCTGTTCGGGTAGAAGTGAAAAAAGAACTTCCGAACAATCCGGTCAATCGCTTGCGTATTCTTTACTTTAAGAAGATGTCGGAACTTCTTTTTGGAAAATTAGATCCTTCTTTCGTTCTAAAATTGGATTCCCAGTACTTCGGATTTTTTCTGCAAGGTATCAAGGATTGGAAGAAAAAGAATGCCACTGAGTTCAAAAAGATCCTTTCTTTGCTCAGAGCATTACAAGAAGTCCAAGATCTGGTCATTATCACAAACGAATCTCTTAGAACTCAATTACTGAAATTATCCGTTCTATTCCCAAAAGATATCCAATACAAATTAGTAACTTCAGAAGAATGCGGAGCAGAAAAACCTTCCGCTCTGATCTTTAATAAAGCGCTATTAGGTGTTGATCCTAAAAAATCATATATTATCGGAGATTCTTTGAAAGACGATGTCGGCGGAGGACTTTCTTTCGGATTAGAAGCCTTTTATCTAAAAAGTCCTATTTCTTCCGCCAAAACTAAATCGGTTTTGGAAAAGAAAAGTCTAGAAGGAAAAGAATATTGGGAATCTCCAGATCTGTCTACTGCATTAAATTATATTTTGAGCTTGGAGAAAGGGATCGTACTCTAATTACTTCTTTCTGAGCAAAGCAAACAAGGTCAGATTTAGGTTCACTTGTTTGAATGTTAGATACCAAAGCATTAAGGTCCCGTAATAGAATGCCTTTTTTAGGAAGACCCCTAATTTTGCTTTAGGACCGGAAACTCCGGATACGGAAGCGATCGGCTTTAAGATAGAAAATTCCACAGAAGAGAATCCGCATTGTTCTGCTAGAAGCCCTAGGGTCTTTTCAGTATAATCGTTAATATGATCTTTTGCCTCTAGATAATGCCCGCCTTCTTGCATGCCTTTCAATGCGACTTTCAATTTTGCTTTGAATAACTGGACCGGGAAATTAGGAGTTTGAACGAATAAAAATCCACCTGGTTTTAAAAGTCCGAATAGATATTGGATTAGGCTATGAGGTTTAGGGATATGTTCAATCACGTCCCAAAGAGTAATGATATCAAAACTTTCTTTTGGAAGTCCGCTGTCCTGAACGATTCCCGGGAAAACTTGTTTGAGGCCGTTCTTTTCTCTCGCGAATTTAACCGCTTTTTCGGAGATCTCGTAGCCTACGGCTTCCCAACCTGGCCTTGTAGTTCCGATCGTTTTTACGAAGAAGCCAAGTCCACAACCAACGTCCAAAATTTTTCCCTTAGGAGCCGAAAGAAATTTGCCTACGAAGTCTTTGTAGATGTCTCTATGAGCCACATCCCACCAGTCTAAATCATAACCGGTTTCGTCGTCCCAGTATCCTTCGTAATGTTCGTCTTGTTCATAAGTGGAGAATGCGTGACTGCAATTCAAACAGCGCACTATTTGGATTCCGTTTTCGACGAATAAGGTTTTGTTTTTCTGGCTTCCGCAAAGATAACAGGTTTGGTTCAAAGGAAGTTCCGTTTAGGTGATAGTGTATCCTTCGACGCGAGTCTTTAAATTCCAGTAAAAAACCAAACTTCTCCGGGGCTTTTTCGATTTTCCGGATAGGGTCCCATTGGAAGCATGGAAACAACCTCACAGGTTTGATTAGGAGATTCTTTTGGCTAAAGTACATTTTACCAAGATGGAAGGGATCGGAAACGATTATGTATATGTGGATGCAACTAAGGACGATTTACGTCTGAGTCCGGAGCAGATCCAAAAACTTTCCGATCGTAATTTTGGGATCGGAAGTGACGGTGTGATCTTCATCCGTGCATCTAATAAAGGCGATTTCCAAATGGATATGTACAATGCGGATGGCTCTTCTTCCGAAATGTGTGGGAACGGGATCCGATGCGTAGGAAAATTCGTGTACGATCATGGTCTTACGAATAAAAAACAGCCTCAGATAGAAACCGGAGCTGGAATTTTAGAACTCGATCTGAAAGTAAACGGAAGCGGCAAAGTGGAACAGGTTTCCGTAGATATGGGAAAACCGATCTTAGTTCCTTCTTTAATCCCTGTTAAATGGGAAAATGAAAATCCAATTTTGGAACAACCTCTTTCTTTCTTGAGTGGATTGCCGGGTTATTCTTCCTACAACTTGAAATTTAGCGCCGTAAGTATGGGAAACCCACACTGTATTATTTATGTAGAAGATCCGGATAAGTTTCCAGTCCGAGAGATTGGTCCTCTGATCGAAAATCATACTGAATTATTTCCACGAAGAGTGAATGTGGAATTTGCATCCTTAAGAGGAAAAGATCATCTTTACCAAAGGACTTGGGAAAGAGGTGCAGGAGAAACATTGGCCTGCGGAACGGGCGCCTGCGCTGTAATGACTGCTTCTCACCTAAACGGTAAAACAGGCAAAGATGTTCGTATCGATCTAAGAGGCGGAACCTTAAGAGTGCAATTGCTGGAATCCGGCCATGTACTAATGACAGGTCCCGCCACAGAAGTATTCAGTGGAGTCGTGGAAGTTTAAGCTTCCGCGTACTGACCTTCTTGCAATGCGATCATTCTAGTTCTAACTACATCGGAGAGTTGTTTCATATTCTCCTCTAAGGACCCGGAAAGAAATTCTCTATGATCTACTTTTTCTCCGTAGATCACTTTTACCTTTTTGTAGATTGCACGTTTTTTGATATCACAGACTTCTTTAGGCATTCCCATAAAACTGCGAACGATAGGTGGTATTGGAATATCAGAGTAAGATTCTTCGACGGGTATGATTACAGAAGGAAGAATATCCACTTTGTTACGAATGGAGAATGCAGCGAAACCTGAATGAAAGTCTACCATTCCGGATTTAAAATCGTTTTTGACCATATAGTCATGGCCTTCCGGAAAAATTCCTAAAGTCTCTCCCTTTTTGAAAACCTGTTGGATCATCTTGATAGAACCTAAGGAAATATTTCCATCGATAGACATCGGGATCCCACCGGCGATCTTTGCTAAGTCTCTGAAGATTGGAATTCTAAAAGTGTATTCCGCAGCGATCCAAGAAATGAATCTTGGAAAAGTGTAAGAAAGGATAAATGGATCCATATCGGATCTATGATTGCAGGTAAGAATGATTTTACCGTTAGTTACTATATTTTCGGTTCCGTACGCGCTGATATTCACGGCCAAACCTATAAAAGGAGCCACGAAATTTTTGATCCGAAGATATGCTTTTGCTTCTTTCTCCACGGCAACCTTCCTAAGCGACTATTCTCCTAAGAAAACACTCCACCATTTTTTATCCTGCCCAGCAGGCTTATTTGAATTCGGATCTCCATCAGAGGATTTCATCTCCGATCGGAGTCTTCCGAAATCTTTTTGTTTTCGTTTCGGCTGAACATTGGAGAGATTTTTTTTGATCTCCTCATATTCCTTCGAAGCGTTGGCATTAGAGCGAATATAATTACGTATATCGTCCCATTGAGGATCGTCTTCATTGCCATAAGCGGCATAGTTGAACAGATCGATTTGATCGAATTCAGGCATACTTTTCCTTTCCGTTAAGGGGAAGTTCGAATAGGATCTGATCAGAATCGCCTAAAAGCGAAATCTTTTCAAACCATTCGCATGTTTGCCTGGGAAAATACTATGGCAACAGTTTTCGTAAATTTCAAACCGGATTTTCTGATTTCGTTTTTAAAAAATCTAGCGAATGTCACTGAATTTAGGACTTCGATTTTCCGAAGGAATAAGTTATGGAGAGAGAAAATCTCCCCCCTTTAAACAGACATAATCATAAAGAATCGGAAGATATAAAAGAAACCGGTACGGCGAAAAATCTAGGTAGGATCATTCCATTTCCTTCCCCGCCAGGAAGAAATTTGAAAAAGATCCGGGAATTGTACGAGGATATTTTCGATCAGAAACCTTGATGAATATCGTTTCTGATTTTAGAAAAGAGATCTGAGAAAATCCAGATATTGAGTTTTGCCTTCACTGTTCTCCGGTGGAGCCCAAGTGGCGAACTCTTTGTCTGTCGCCGGATCGTAAGGTCCTGATTTTCCTTCGAAGCAGATACAGCTTTCCGAAAGACAGACTAATGTATGATAGACTCCCGGAAGAATATCTATCCCATAGATCGGTCCGTCCGAGCTTAGGATATGTTTGTCGGTTACTTTACCATCTTCTTCGAATAGTATGAAGCCTAGTTTTCCTTTTATTACTAGAAAGGTCTCAGGTTTAGGAGGATTTTTGTGACGATGAGCTTGGACGTAAGTGTCTTTGGTAAGTACGTTCAGAAACCTTTGGTACGGTTCTATTAGTTCGTGGAAGTTGTGATTGGTTCTTCCTCTAGCGGAAGAGAAAGCAACTGGAAGGAGTTTATCGAATAACTCCTGATCGATGAGTAATTTATCCGGCCGTGACAAGTTGTAGATGCTGCTCGCAATACGCGATTAGGTAATCAGTGCAGGCTGTGCAAGTATCCGCAGCTCCGCAAGCTTTTACCACTTCACGATAGTCTTGCCCTTGTTGTTTAGCAGTCTCTACGATTTTTTCAAACGTGATTTGAGCGCAATGGCACTTTTCCATTCTGGTTCCCGATCTCTTTCTCTATGACTATCGTTGTTGAGACTCATTATTAAAGTCAAGTTTTCTGGTAGAAATTTGAGAATATTTTCTAAACTATATGGGACATAATGTCAGAATTTATGGGGAAAGGAGAAGTTGGTGCGCCCAGAAGGATTCAAACCTCCGACCTTCTGATCCGTAGTCAGACGCTCTATTCAGCTGAGCTATGGGCGCGGGTGATTAAAAGAATTTCTTTTCCAAAAGCTCTAAGTGCTCTTGGGGAAGTTTCGGGACCAGTTTTTTTCCCTTAGTGTAATTGTATAGCAGTAAACCGGACAAGCCAAGATAGATAATTACTCCAGCTAAATGAGCAAGATTAGCTAACCAAGGTCCTGCAACAGGAATAAAAGAGAAGAACCAAGATAGTACTAAGAATGCGATAAAGTACAGAACACCTATAAAGGAAAGTTTGGAATGTCTGTAAACTTCTGATTCGTTTGAGTAGAAAGAAAATCCGATGAGCCAATTTCCAAATAAAGGAAGAGTCACCAAGTAGATACGAAATCTTTCGGTGTTAATAAAACTCTTGGCTTGGTTCCAGTATGGAGAGAGAAAATCGAGGGCTTTAGCCTTGAGTTCCTCTAATTTTGCTGAGTATTTTTCGAACTTCATTCTCTATTTCCGGGAATAATGGTAATACGAACAGTTTGCCTTGGTAAGCTTGCAAGGCTCCTAAAATTCCGTAACCGAGTAAAGCCAACCATGCGACATAGCTGATAAAGTCGGTTACGACCGGATTCGCATGAATCCATTTTAAAATAGTGCTTAAAATAGGGAACTCTCTTAAGAACCAAACTACCAAGTATAAAAATACGAATCCTAGATTTAACTTGATTGCTTGGAGCGCATGAAACTTGCAAATTTCCTGTTTTTTTCTAAAAAACCAAGGAATGACCCATCCTAAAAAAGGAATATAAGAAATGGCAGCGAATAGATTGGGATATTCTTCCCCTTCTAACAATCGCTTGGTCTCTTCCAAGAATTCCCGGGTGTTGAATCTCTGGTCGGACATCTTCTTATTTCCCGGGGTCAGCGTGAGAGTTTGGAACTTTCGGAGACGCAGGGATTCGAACCCTGGGTACAGGTTACCCCATACGACAGTTTAGCAAACTGCTCCTTTCGACCGCTCAGGCACATCTCCAGTATTGTTCCATCGGAGAAGGTAGGATTCGAACCCACGGTGGGAGTTACCCACGACGGTTTTCAAGACCGCTGCCTTAAACCACTCGGCCACTTCTCCGGTTAAGGATTACTTTACTGACAAGATGGGGGACCCTGTCAAGGTGATTTACTTATGAGTACGGAAAAGAACCGTAGAGAAATTTCAGGATTGGTCGCTGAGAAATGGGCGAATCTTGGAACTTGTATTTCTCATGCGGAGAATAAAACCGTTTTCGTAAAAGGTGCTATTCCGGGAGAAACAGTTCTGATCAGAACTGATAAAGAAAATTCTAAACTGATTTGGGGGACTGTTGTATCTACTGAAAAAAATTCTACCCTTCGAATTGAGTCTGATTGTTCTGCATTTCCCGAATGTGGAGGCTGTTCTTATCGTCATATTCCGTATCAGGAAGAACTTCAGATCAAAAAATCTCTTTTACAGGATTCATTTTTATATGTTTCTAAATTGGATCCTTCTCAAATTCCTGAAATCAAAATTTTAAGCGGACCTTCTAACGGTTATCGCAACACCGCGCAGATCAAAATTGAATTCAAAAAGGGAAAAACGAACGCAGGATTTTATAAGGAAAATTCAAACTCCTTGGTTTTGTTTCCTAAAGAAGGTTGTAAACATCTTCCTTCTGAGATGAACGAGTATGTTCGAAAGAATTTAGGAAATAAGAAAACATTTTCTAGAAAGGGAGATTGGAGGCTTCGATATTCTTCCGGAGAAATTTTGGAATATGATAAAAAAGAAGTAAAGATAGGTCCTTATCTTCCTGAAAAAATAGAATGGTCCATTCCAGCTGAGGGTTTTACGCAAGTGAACCGTTTTCTTTTGGAAGAATGGATGCTAAAGATCCGTACTTGGATCCCTAAAGATTGCGGACCTGTATTAGAATTTTATTCTGGAGCCGGGCTGATCAGTTTGGCGATCGGTCATTTGGTAAGTCGTCTTTCCGGTTACGAATTGTCCAATTCTTCCGTAAAAGCAGCAGAGAAAAATGCGAAGAACGTGGGATATTCTCACTTAGAGTTCCACACATTGGATCTGAATTCTTCTTTGCCTAAAAAATTGGATTCTTTCGGCGCAAAACTATGTATTCTAAATCCACCGAGAGCCGGGGCGTCTTCTTCCTTATTAGATTTTTTGGATGGATCTAGGCCTTCTCGCGTTATTTATTCTAGCTGTAACCCGAGCACCTTGGCAAGAGATCTTGGGACCTTAAAAAATTCTGGATATAAACCGAAGGAAATTGTTCTTACTGATTTTTTTCCAAGAACCAAACATTTCGAGGTCCTGGTTCTTTTAGATCTTTGATTTTTTACTTTTAGAATTCCGATCCGAAATTGGAAAATGGTCATAATGGAGTCAGGACTCCGGAGAGACTAAAATGCCTATCATAGACGAATATGAACTTCCTTCTAAAAAGTCCGACCCTGGATCTAAATTTAACGAGGTCCTGCAAGGAATTTGGTTAGAAGACGAGATTTGTTTTGCGATTGCAGGTGGCGGTTGTAAGGCATTTTACGGTTTGGGCTTCGGCCATGAATTAAAAACATGGGGGTTAAAACTCAGACAAGTTTCAGGAGTTTCCGCGGGTGCTGCGATGGTGCTTTCTTTACTTTGTGAAACGGAAGAAGAATCAGTTTCCTTTTTTGAAAGAATAGTACGAAAGAATCCTCGCAATTTTTATTTCACTCGTTTATTCAACGGAGAAAAGGCGTTCCCTCATGAGGATATGTATCGTAGAACAATTCGATTCGGAATGGACTTCGAAAAGGTCATTCGTTCCGGTGCAAAAGTTTTTATTCATACGATCAAAGCGTTCCCAAAAGACGATTCCAATAAGAACACATTCAGACTTGCAAGACTGATCGCAGAAACAGGAAAAGCATTTTTAGAAGACGAAAGAGATCGTAACAAAGGACTTTATACGGAAAGAACATTTCGTGTTTTAAGAAATTGGAATATGAAAGAAGTCCTTTTTACGGAAGCGGATTTCAGAGATCCTAGTGTAATCGAACAGATCATTATGAATTCTTCTTCTATTCCTCCTATTGTTTCTTTTCAGAACCACGGAAAAGAATATTATTTGGATGGAGGTCTTACCAATAACTTACTTTTGGAAGCATTTCCTCCAAATGCAAAAATTATAGGAATACATTATGAACCGACTACGATCGTCGGAAAAGATCCTCATTTATTAGATCGTTGTTTTTTGGTAACTCCTTCTAAACCTTTGCCTATCACTTCTTTCGATTACACGAATGCAAAAGGAGTGAGAGAAGCTTATGAGATGGGAAAATCGGACGCCTTAAAGAAGAAGGATCTGATCTTAGAATATCTCAAGAAAGATTGGGTGAAAAAAGCGGAAAAGCTGCGTAAGAATTAAGTTCGTTCTGAATTTTTTACAAATCGATCACCAATATTTTTTTGACCAATTCCAAAAAGTGTCGAAGTCCCCGAATTCTTTTTAAATCATGATCTTCAGGTTGTACTGTGGATAAAATTCAAAACCCGATCATATCGGTATCTAATGTAACAAAAAAATTCAAAGATGTAACCGCCGTTAGCGATCTCTCTCTTGAAATTAAAAAGGGAGAGTTTGTAGGTCTGCTTGGGCCAAACGGAGCGGGTAAAACAACACTGATCGAAATGTTGGAAGGGATCCAATTTCCTGATTCAGGAAAGATCCAAATTTTAGGCACAAGTTGGAAAGAGAGTGAAACTTTTTTAAGAAGTAATATTGGTCTCGCTCTGCAAGAAACCAGATTTATGGATAGAGCTACAGTTTGGGAAACTCTGAAATTATTCGGAAGTTTTTATAAAGCGCCTGAATCCAGACTTCATGAAATTTTAGAACTCACCAGACTTACTGAAAAGAATAAATCCTTCGTAAACAGTTTATCTGGCGGCCAAAGACAAAGATTGGCATTAGGTGTTTCTATCATGAATAAACCGGAAATTCTTTTTTTAGATGAGCCAACTACTGGCTTAGATCCGGGTGCCAGAAGAGATATCTGGAAAATTCTAGAGGATCTAAGAGCTTACGGAACTACAATGATCCTCACTACACATTATATGGAAGAAGCAGAAGTTTTATGTGAAAGGATTATCGTGATGGATAAGGGGAGGATTTTAGACCAAGGGACTTTATCTCACCTTTTAGGAAAACTTGGCGGTGGAGAAATTGTTCGTTTCTCTTTAGAAAATGGAACAGATCCAAGTGGCTATCTTCCTGAAAAAGGAAAATTCAAATTCAGTTGGAATTCCGACACAAAAGAAGGAAGGATCTATGTGGAAAGAATTACGGATTATCTTCCTTCCATGTTGGATTCTTTTTCTAAAGCGGGGATCATTTTAAAAGAACTGGAATGTCATAAAAAGACGTTAGACGACTTATTCCTTTCCATGACCGGAAGAGGGTTGGAAGAATGAAACAAATCTATCATTTAGTTACGATTCAATTAAAAGAATTTTATAGAGAACCCGGAATTTTGTTCTGGGCATTCATATTTCCGATTGCGATCGCAGGTGTATTAGGAATTGCATTCACTACTAAGGGAGTACCTCAAACCCGAGTTGCAATCATTTCTTCTTCATATGATGCAAGTGGACTTTCTGCAAAGATTGAAAAAGCATTTTCTAATTCTTCCGATGGTAATTCGAGCGGATTAGGGGTGATTATTCCTCAGCTACTTACGGAAGAAGATGCGATCAAAGCTCTCAAAAGAGGAGAGATCAATCTTTTAGTAAGAGAAGATGAAAAAGGAAATTTAGAATTTTCTTTTGATCCGAGTAACGCAAACGCGCAGAGAGATTATCTTTTGCTTTCAAATGCTCTTTTGACCATGCAAGGAAAAGAGCAGGTTAGTTCCAGCATCCGAAAACTAGATTCAAAAGGTACAAGATACATTGACTATCTCGTTCCTGGAATGCTTGCCATGGGAGTGATGAACTCTTGTCTTTGGGGAGTCGGTTGGAATCTAATTGAGATGAGGATGAAAAAACTTTTAAGAAGAATGTCTGCGACTCCAATGAACAAGTTGGCGTTCGTAATGTCTTTCTTCTTCACTCGTATCTTTGTCACTACTGTAGAATCGATCATCTTCTTAACATTTACATTTACCGTTTTTGAAAATGCGTTTTTCGGTTCTATTCCTGCGGCACTTTTGATCTTTCTGACCGGAAATTTCGTATTTGCATGTATTGGGATCTTTGTGGGCTCTAGAGCTCAAAGCGCTCAAGTCGGGAACGGGCTCGTGAACGCATTCACATTCCCGATGATGGTTTTATCCGGGATCTTCTTCAGTTATAAAAACTTTCCCGATATAGTGCTTCCTTTTATAAAACATCTACCTTTAACTTTGGTGGCTGATTCTTTACGAGCTGTATTTATAGAAGGAGCCGGGCTTGCGGAAATAGTTTACCCTTGCGTGTTTATGGTCGGGATCGGATTTTTCTTCTTGGGTGTTGGGCTTCGTATATTTCGCTGGTCTTAACATATCTATCTGTAAGGGGCCCGGATGAATTCAGAATGGAAACAATGGGTTTATGAAAAAACCGCAAAACCTTTCTTCTTAAGCATTCATCCGGAATCCGCTCACTACTTGGCCCAAAATTTACTTGGGCTTTCTAAGAAACTTCCGTTTGTGTTTCCTGTTTTGGAATCACTCATGACTTATTCCAGTGATCGTTTGAAAACAAAGGTCGCAGGAATTGAATTCACAAATCCAGTCGGATTAGGCGCCGGTTTTGATAAGACTGGAGAATTGTATCCGTTTCTTTCTCGATTGGGTTTCGGTTCGATTGAGATCGGAACGATCACCGGTCAAGCCCAACCAGGAAATCCAAAGCCGAGAATTTTCAGATATTCGGAAGACGAAGCTTTGATCAATCGAATGGGATTTAATAATCCTGGAGCGGATGCTGCAGAGGAAACAATTCGAAAGCAGAAAAAGAACTGTGTAAGAGGGATTAACGTAGGCAAAACAAAAATTGTCTCCGAAGAGAATGCAGTAGATGATTATGTATATTCTTTAAAAAAACTTACACCCCATGCGGATTATGCGGTGATTAATATATCTTCTCCAAATACTCCTGGTCTTAGAAATTTCCAAAAGAAGGAAAATTTTATTAAACTGATGGATGGGATTAGAGGTGGCTTAGGTGGAAAATTTGCAATCCCTACTTTTGTAAAGTTTGCCCCGGACATGGAAAAAGAAGAATTAAAAGGTCTGTTGGAGCTCTTACCGGATTCTAAATTATCAGGTGTTATTCTAACCAACACTACTATAGATAAATCAGTCTTATCCAGATATCCAAATGTAGAAAAGGAAGGTGGAGTTTCCGGAAAACCACTCCGCCAAAGATCTACCGAGTTTGTAAGATATGCTTACTCTATCTTAAAAGGAAGTCTTCCTATCATAGGAGTTGGCGGGATCAATTCGGGAGAAGCCGCCTTGGAAAAAATATTAGCAGGCGCGGACCTAGTGCAATTATATACAGGTTATGTATACAATGGACCATTCTTGCCAGTTAGAATATTAGAATATTTAGATGGAGTTCTGAAGCAAACAGGAGCGAGATCTATTGGCGATTTAGTAGGAAAGGATAAGATCTGATCTCATTCTTCCGATACTTTACATTTTCCTTTTTCGTCCCATTCCGCTTTCCAGACGGCGGAGTTTTGTTCCTTCACTAAACGAATTACTATATCTGAACAAACCGTTTTGGATCCGTTTTCTGAAACTTCGAAATCCCCTTCATAACGAAACCAAAATTGCTCTTTGTTAGGAGTTAGATTCTGTCCGAATTCAGGTTCTGTTAAACGAATTAAATCTACCGATTTAGACTTTCCCTTTTCTTCTAAGATAGCTTCTTCTACAATTTGGTAGACTTCGTCTTTTGATGGAGGTTCTTTTCCTGGTTCGGTGACTACTACCGATCTAGCCATTCCGATATCCGCAAAAACCCAACCTTTTTCTCTCACGAATTGATAGATCACTCCAACAGGAGTTTTAGTTGTTTGGCCTTCTTTTTTTCGGCTAGTAACGAAGAAGGAAAATTTGTATCTTAGATCGGTTGGAGCATTCTCTTCCGGAGCTTCTTTCTCGATCAGCTTAGGTCTTCCTGCGGTTTGGACGGAAAGTATTCTGTCTCCTGGGAATTTTTTAGACCATTGATTTTGTAATTCTTTTTTAGCCTTTTCCTCGTCAGGAGTCCCTGCAATTTGTGAAGAAAGGTTTGTGGCAAAGGATATTAATAGGACCACTCCGATAATATACATCTTTGACATAGCTCATGAGTTTTATCGTCACGAAAGATCCTTGTCAATGAAATTCTAAATTTGAAGCTTTATCGCGAAGGAGAGGATATTGAAAGAGATTCATCTCATCAGACATTCTAAATCCGATTGGAGCGATACTCATTTAAAGGATAAGGAACGTCCTTTATCTAAGAGAGGTCGCAAAAACGCACGATTTTTAGGAAAATATGTGAAGAAGGTTTCCTTTGTTACGGATGTCGCCCTTGTTTCGCCATCGCTCCGAACTTCTGAAACTTGGAAAATATTACAAAGTTTTCAGAATATTACAAAGGACACTAAGATTATAAGTGAAATATATGAGGCGGAATATTCCGACTTACTTAGGATCTTAAGAGGTCTATCTTCTAAAATTAGTAATGTAGTTTTAATAGGTCATAATCCCGGAATGGAAGACCTTGCAAATTATTTACTAATGGGAAATAATCCTGATTCTATTTTCGAAAAATTTCCCACTTCTTCTTTTATAAGTTTAATAACAGATCAAAAAGATTGGGCGGATCTGGGAAGGCAAAGTTGTAGGCTCAAAAGGTTTTGGATCCCATGAAGAATAATACTTCAAATTTTCATAATATACGTTTTAAGACCTTGTTCAGTGAGGAAATGATCTCCGCGAGAGTCAAGGAACTTGGCCTACAGATCGCAAACGACTACGTAGAAAGAAATCCAATTTTCGTATGTATCTTAAGAGGTGGAATTTACTTTTTCTCTGATTTAACCAAAGCGGTTCCAATCCCTATCGAATTGGATTTTATGCAGGCAAAATCATATGTAGGAACAGAATCTTCCGGAAACATAGAATTGATCAAAGACTTGGATTCAGACATCTCTGGCAGAGATGTCTTAATTGTAGAAGATATCGTGGATACCGGCCGCACACTGAAATTTTTGATCTCTCATATTCTATCGAAAAAGCCCAAATCTCTTGAAGTAGCTGCCCTATTATTCAAAGAAGGTGGAGAGGCTGTTGGATATCCAATTAAATACATTGGCTGGAAGATCGGTAAAGAATTCGTGATCGGATATGGCCTGGATTACGACGGCAAATTCAGAAATCTACCTGGAGTATTTCTCTATTCGGAAGAATGAGGAGCATCTTCCGGTTTTTTGATCAAAGTTTTTAACCCAGTAATACTTGTCTCCAGATCTTGGATCTTAGGCAAAAACTTCTGCCCATCTACAAAACTTTTGCCTTCATTCTTCCCAAGCTCGGAATAGATCTCAGCACTCAAATTATGATAAGCATTTTGCAGGCTGATAAAAGAAGATTCTAAATGTCCGGGATATAGTGCCTTTTTCTTTATCTTATACTTGCGGAATAAAGAAAATCCAAACTTAAGAACTACTAAAATATAAGCAGGAAGAAGAAGGATGAGTGCCGTCTTTGTGACTGCAAAAATTTCCCAAGACTCGGAAATAGTATGACTTAAAAAGGATCTAAGTCCTGAAATAAAAACCACAGAGATCGTATAGTTTACTCTGGGTGAAGAAGGAGATAAGGTATTGATAACATATAATAAAGGCAGGGAAAGTAATAAAACCAAAACCAAATCGATAGGAAAGAGATTTGAAATCAAATCCAGAAAATGAACGATGGCCTTATAGGTTTTCACCAGGTCGTCCAAGGATTGGTTTAACCTGTCAAAGTCTGCCTTTAGATTGGAGAAAAACTGGGTGATCTGGTTCATTAATTCGTTCCCTAAAATTCCAGGATGGGAAAAGAGAACAGCCCTGTCTCGAAAGCTGCAAGAACTTTCCTTAACTCAAAAGCTCTTCCTGGTATATTCCGTTTTTGCGTTATATTTTTTATTTTATCACGAGGCCCATCTTCCTTTGATTTGGATGGTCGGTTTAGCTTTGATCGGTTACCTCGTATCAGGTATACTTTTTTGGGGGATCGTATTCGCATTCCGAAAATTGGAAACTAAGATCGTTTTACCTGCGATTTTTGCAGAAGTGGGGATAGAAAGACCGACTATCAAATTGGTTCCTTGGGTCGAAGTTTCCTTCTTCGCTTTTTCAGTTCTTGCATGTTGGCTCACAGGGTTTTTTGAGAACAGATCAGGCATTATTTTTCTTTTGGTTTATGCAGCCGGAGTTTTAAGTGCAAGGCTCATAGACAACAAAACATATTATAAAATCGGATTATTGGGCTTAGTTGTCCTAGCTTCTGGGCTTATTAGTTTTAAAAGTTTGCAGAAGGCCGAGATATTCGTTGCTTATTCCATGTTTAAACCTGATTTCGAACAAAAGGATTTAACTCGTTGGAATTACAACGAAGAGAATCGAACCTTACATAACGAAGATCTGAAGTTGAGCATTCTTTTGCCCGAAGAGTTTTATTTTCATAATCCTCAAAATTTGAATCTGGAAGATAAAACTGGAATCGGACAAATTGCTGGGATTATTTCTTCTAGCGATTCGGATCCGAATCGTTATCCAGCTATCAGGATCTTTTTCGTTCCATTCAGATTCGATGACGAATCTGAACTACTTTCCGAATTTAAAAAGTTTTTGGATCTCCAATTGCAAAGAGGAGATATTCAGGAATTGAACGAATTAGAAAGAGAAGTTTTCGAAGACAGATATTACGGAACCTTCTGGACATTCTACGATGTTCTAAGACCAAGATATGCAAAAACAGGAATGTTTTTCTTAGCAAAACACAAACAACCTTATAGTTTGGTCTTTATCATAGACGAAAGTCTGATCAAAGGAAGAAGGCACGAAGAGTCCGTTGAAAAAATCCTGAGCAGCGTAAAGATAGAAGAGTAAGATCTTAACCTAAGTTTATGTAATCTAAATGATTTGCGATATGCATTGCATGAGCGAGCTCATATTCTTGCTTAGTCAATTTTCCGTAAGCAAAGTGAGGAGCAAATTCTCCAGTATAATTAGAGAATGCCGAGATCGCCTTTTTCAATTCAAGAATACTGTCTGAAAGAGAAACGCCTGATTGTAAAATATCTGCGCCAGGGATAGGAGCGTTCAAGTCGTGAGACATTTTTCCTTTTCTGGAAAAATTCCAGAATGCGATCTTCCCTAAAGTGTTTTGGAAAACTTCGGATTTATTTTCAGGATAACCTTTAATAGAATAATAAATACTTTGAGCGCAATGTAGGAGGATTTGGCTCGGACTCCATTCTCCATATGGAACGATTGTTTTAGAGTTAAGTATTTTTTCTAACTCCGTATTTACTTCTGAAAAATTAGAAAATTGAAGTCCTCTTTCTTTTACACCCGCCGGGGCATTCGAACAGGATCTTAATACAGATGCAGAGCTTGTGAGAATTCCAACAGCGACAGCTTTTTGAATAAATTTTTTTCTGGAAAAATTAGGATCCGACATGAAGTACTCCGCAGTTCTTACATTTCTGTTTTCCTATAACTAATCTAAAGGATGGAAAGAGTCAAGAATTTGATTATTCTTTGGGAAGGTTTCCGATATACTTTGCTCTAGGTCGGATCAAGCTTCCGGAATCATATTGTTCCATGGCATGAGCTAACCAACCAGCCGTTCTACCGATCGCAAAAATTCCGATACCTGCCCCCTTCGGTAATTTGAGTGCTTTAGAAACAAGAGCAAGTCCGGCATCAATGGTTGCATAATCTTCCAGAAGTTCTTCTATCTGTATTAAGAATTGTAGATATAGTTGCACATCCGAATCTTCCGAGAAAAATTTTTCAACCATCTGAATTAATTTTCTACCTCGTGGATCTCCTTTCTTATAGAGAGGATGACCGAAACCGGGGATATTTTCTCCATTTCTTAATTTTTCTTCCAAGAGTTGCTTATCTTTCTTTTTGTTTCCGCTAGCTTGGGAAAGAAGAAGTATCGCTTTCTCCGTAAGTAATCCATGTTTAGGGCCTGACAAAGCAGCAAGTCCTGCAAGAACAACTTGATAAAGAGAAGCCTCGCTAGAGGCAACGCATCTTGCAGTAAAAGAAGAAACATTCAACTCATGATCGGCAGAAAGAATTAAGGCTGCTTCTAAGAGTCTGAGTTTTGATGAATAGTTAGGATCTTCTTTTTTTCGAGACGGATTCCAACTACTTAAAAGAGTTTCGGAAATTTTTCCTTCTGATCTTGTTTTGCCCGAAGAGAATAGAGTTAGATATCTTAAGATAGAAGAAGAAGTTTTTCTGAAAGTTTTAGGATCTTTTCGAAACGCTTTCGCATCTTCATATTCCAAAAAAGGAAGTAGGATCCTGGAAATATCTAAGACTGGCCGACTTTCTAATAATTTTAGGATTTTATTACATTCTTCGGATAATATTGGCCAATCGGATTCGAATGGATTTGTCTCTTCTGCTTCCCAAAGTAAGCAGGCAATATCTTCAAAACTTCCATTCTCAGAAAGTTCTAAGACATCTTTTCCTCTGTAAAATAGAGAGTCTTCTCCGAGTAACGTAATGGAAGATTCTAAAACAGGTTGTCCTAAAGATAAGGCGGCTTTGGCTGTTTTTCCAGGTTGGCTCCTTTCTTCCCTTCTGAGCAATAATTGTTCGATATCTTCTCTTCTATATCGTTTACTTCTATCTTTATTGCCCCCGGATTCCGAGTGTAATAAGCCGCGACTAACGTATGCGTATACGGTCTGGATTTCTACTCCTAAAGCAGAGGCTGCTTCATCCGCATTCAAGAACGGTTTTTTTGAAGAAAAAGCCATATATTGATAGTATAATCAACATTGACTATACATTGTCAACCCGCTAAACTCAAATAGAAACAAAGGAGAAATACCATGCTAATCTCTGAACAGGAAAAAGAGAAAATTTACAGCCCGGGCTTAGAAGGGATCCCTGCAGCAAGGACCAAACTTTCCCAAGTAGATGGAAAAGGAGGAAGGTTGATCATTGCAGGTTATCCTGTGGAAGAATTTGCCGGCAAGGCAGTCTTCGAAGAAACCATCTTCACACTTTGGAATGATAGGAGGCCAAAACCTACCGAAACAAGTTTGTTCTCAGAGGAACTTAGGTCTTCCAGAAGATTTTCTAAAGTAATACGAACCATCATTGAAGAAGCAGTGTATGCAAATCTTCCTTTGATCGATATACTTCGGATAGGATCTGCTGCTCTTTCTTTAGGTTCTCAAAAAGAAGATCCCAAAAAGGATGCGATGGCTGTTCTTTCTACATTTCCTTTGATCGTTGCTTGGGCATACCGTTTGTTGAAGGGGAAAGCTCCCGTTCTTCCTAGACAGGACTTGGACATTGCGGCTAACTTTCTGTATATGTTGAATGGAAATGATCCTGATCCAAGAAGTGTTCGTGCATTGAATACCTATTTGAATACTGTTTGCGATCATGGATTGAATGCTTCTACGTTTGCAGCGAGAGTGATTATTTCTACTCAGTCTGATATGATCTCAGCAGTAACCGGAGGACTTGGTGCCTTAAAAGGACCTTTGCATGGAGGTGCACCAGGGCCTGCATTAGACACTGTTTTTGAAATAGGGACTAAGGAAAATGCGGAGAAGGTTCTAAGAGAAAAATTAAAACATAACGAAAGGCTAATGGGATTTGGGCATAGGATCTACAAAGTCAGAGACCCTCGTGCGGATGTCCTTGCAAAAGCGGCGAAAATTCTATACGACACGGATGAAAAAAGAGAGTTCTATGATCTTGCGATGTTCGTGGAAAAAACTGCATTAGAATTGCTGAAAGAATATAAACCGGACAGAATTCTGCAAACAAATGTGGAATTTTATACAGCGTTACTTCTTCATGGATTAGGATTTCCGACTGAAATCTTTACTCCTGTATTTGCAATGGGAAGGGCAGCAGGTTGGATAGCACATTGTTTTGAACAAATGCAAGAAAGGATCTTGAGACCGGATGCAATCTATACGGGAGAGGACGGAAAACTTTGGAATTGAAAGAAGACTATTATCGGGAGAGATATAATCTTCTCTCCCGATCCGATTATTTTTTGGAAGTTTTCTTACGAGCTTCGATTAGATCTGTTTGAACAACAGAAAGAGGATCGATCATCGTTCCTAAAACTCTAAATCCTAAATGTAAATGAGGTCCGGTTGACATCCCCGTTGATCCGATCTTTCCGATCAAATCTCCCTTTTTCACTTTATCCCCAGGCTTTACTAAAATTTCGGATTGGTGCATGTATAAGGAATATAATTCCAAACCATGATCTATCACAGTGAAATTTCCTTCATAGTACATAGATCTTGCTAAGATCACAGTGCCGTCGTTGATCGCATAAATTGGATCTCCTACACCACCTTTAAAGTCAGAACCTCCATGAGGACGACCTTTCTCTTTATTGTAGATCCTACGCTTATAAAAAGGACTATTTAAAATAGGATTGTGAACAGGATATTCGAAATCGGTTTCCACCTGAAGATCAGACTTGGATTGAAATGCCTTCGCTTTCGCTTCGGAACATTCTTTGATAAATGCTTTTGTCTCTTCTGAAAGTTCGTCAGTTGTATACTGTTTATCCATTGTAAGATGAGAAACTTTGGAAGTAGCAAATGATGTTTTTTGGATTGGGATCTCGTACGTCTTGGAATCGTTTTTAGTAAAAAGATGCTTTTCTGTTAATTCCAAAACTCCATAAGATTTGGAAAATTCAGGAGAGATCGGAAGAAAGGTGAGAATATACCCTTCCCTTTGAGTGAAAGGGATCTCTTGCCCGTCCCAATTGATCGTAAAATTTCCAAGTTTGTCTAAAATTTTGGGCAAAGGTTTTATTTTTAAGAATAGAAGTTCCCCTTGTGCGAACTTTCTTCCTGCAAGAGAAAATGAAAACAGTTCCTCTTGCTTTTCTACGATCTCACCTTTTAATCGTTTTGATGTTTTTTGTTCAGAGACAACCGTCTTAGGTTTTTTCTCTTCCTTCTTCTTTTCTGGTTTAGAATTTAAAGCTACTTGGTTCAGTTTAGGAAGGACAGAAGCCTTTTTGGGTTCTTTTGCAAAATTCAAAGAGCTAGAAAAAAGAACTAAGGAAACAAATAGGAAAATATTTTTAAAAGAATTACGCATTGGAAAAAGAGTCCGAGATATGGACATTCTCATAATCGGATAAGACGTATATTGGACTATAAATATTCTTCTAATTTACGATAAATATCCTGAGGCCAATCTGTTAGGCTTAGGCTGCTAAGCGAAGCAAATCCGTGCAGAAAATCTCCGGAACACCTTCTCTCTTCTCCGTGACTTGCTTCTACATGGATTAGTATATTCTGACGCCTGAGTCTTTTTACTTTTACTCTAAATTCCAACACTTCTCCTAAGACGGAAGGTTTATAAAATTTTGCGATGATCTTCATTGCAGGAATGCCCTGCTTATTATCGCTTACCATATGGGAGAATCCGAATCCAATCCCTTCTCTAAACCAATCTTCGATCGCTTCTACGAATAGATTGAAATATTGAGGAGTGAATACCACGCCACCAGGATCACAGTGTTGCATTCTAATAATCTTTCGGACAATATACGTTTTATTTGCCATATTCGGTTTTTCGAATAAGAAATCTGTATTGGTGTAGAACTAAGTCATCCTTTTTCTAAATTACCATAAAACCAAGTAGAAATATTATGTCTCTTAATTGAGATTCTTATCTCGGCAAATCTCCTTCTTCTCTTGAGAAAATTCTTCCTAGTTCTCCTTCTCGGCTTTTGAACCGCCGAATTTCCAAAAAAACGCCTCATAAAATTCTGGATTCCGCCGAAACAAAGAACAGGGACCGGACAATGATATTAAATAAAGAGGAATGGTTGGATCGGGTGTCTTCTCTTTTCGAGGAAGAAATCCGACTGTACTCCGAAATCCTGGAGTTAGAGAAAGAAAAGACTGAATCGATCACGAAAGCGGACGGAAGATCTTTGGAAACGATTTCTAAAAAGACTTATGAATTGATCGTTCATGCAAGCGAACTGGAAAGAGTTCGTATGTCCGCTATCCATGACGTTTATACTTCTGGTAATTTAGGAATTCCTAAAGAAGGCGAACTTACTCTTACTGATTTTTTAAATAAGATAGACCGTGATTCCGAGCACAAGTTGAAACAACTCGGAACTAGATTAAAGGATACGGTTCACAGGCTTAAAGACAAGATCAAAGCCAATGATAAATTGATCCGAACCAGACAGGAATTTTTGAAGGCCACCATCGACGCGATGCGAACTAACGCAAATAGCGGAGAAGTCGCAGTTTACGAGGATGAAAATCCAAGCACAGTCAGGAACAAGAAGAAACGTTCCTCGGTGCTCGTAAACGCTTCAGCGTAAGGATTGGATAGGAGGGAAGAAGTATGGGATCCACATTCTCCGGATTAGAAATTGGTAAAAGAGGTCTTGCGGCTCACCAGCAAGCCTTACAAACTACCGGCCATAATATTTCAAACGCGGATAATAAACATTATTCTCGCCAAAGAGTTGTTTTACAAGCAACGGATCCTCTGTACGAACCTTCTTTGAACCGCGCTCATGTTCCTGGGCAGATCGGTCAGGGCGTTGAAATTGCTTCCATCGAACGTGTTAGAGATAATTTTATCGATGATAGAATTATCGAAACCTCAGGTGTGAAGGATTATTGGGCAGCAAAGAACGAATATCTCTACCAAGCAGAGAATATTTTCAACGAACCTAACGGTACTACTCTTAGAACCTTGATGGATAAATTTTGGTCTTCTTGGGAAGAACTTGCTAACTATCCTGAAGACAACGCACATCGTTCCGTAGTTTTAGAAAAAGCGCAAGGCCTCGGAAGTAGAATTGAAGATGTGTATCGTAAACTTTCTCAATTGAGAGATCAATCGAATCGTGAAATTGAAGCTCATGCACTTCATTTGAATACGATTGGTGAGAATATCCGTACCTTAAACGAGAGGATTGCTAAGTCGGAAGCATTGGGTGATAGACCGAATGATCTTTATGACAAAAGAGATGCTCTTCTTCAAGAGCTTTCCGGTTTAACCGATATCACAATCGGAAGAAGCGATGAAGATGAGCTGATGGTATTTATTGGCCAGCAGATCCTTGTTCAAGGTGGCAAACTCAATAAAGTCGATATATTAGGAAATCCTTCTAAAGATGGTCTATTAGATCTTTATTGGAAGGTAACTGGAGATCCGGTCCTTCTTCGCAAAGGGAGATTACAGGGTTTGATCGAAGTTAGAGATAAGATCCTGGGCGAGAAGATCGATCAGGTGGATGCTCTTGCGATCAACGTTATGGATGTGATTAACGAAATCCATAAAGACGGTTTTGGTTTGAATGGAAATACAAATCAGAACTTCTTCGATATTCGTTCTTTGGCGCTGAATACTTTCGGTGAATATGATTCAGATGGGGATGGGCAGAATGATATTTCTGCGATCTTCAGAGTAACAGGTAAGAATACTCTAGATCCGGATCGCCCAATCGGGATTAGCGGAACCATGACATTCTTAAAACCTGATGAAAAAGAAACTCAGGTTTTAATTCCTTATTCTGCAAATGATACATTGAACGGTATTATCAAACGCATCAACGCTTCTAAAGTAGGCGTTGTGGCTTATATGAACCATGACAACCAGTTGGCTTTCAAAGCGACTGTTGCAGATGATACTCCTAAGAAAAACTTCATTATTAGGCATATCGAAGATTCTGGAGAATTATTAGTCGGTCTCACTGGAATGCTGATGGCTTCCGGATCTTCTGGAGCTTATGATTATAAACGTTTGGGTGAGATTACAAAACTTCAATCAAAGCCGGAAGACATTACTTTAACTCCTCATTTTCATCCTTCTTCTCATTTTAAAGTAAACGAGCATATTGCGAATAACGTAGCAAATATCGCGGCAGCAAGAGGAAAGGATGTCGGTGGAACAGGAGATTATAATTCTCCTGGAGGTCATAAGGATGGAAGGAACGCTCTTTTAGTAGCTTCTTCTCTTAGAAACAATCCTGTGATGGTGGATTACTCCAAAAGCACGGATGATTTTTATAATAGTCTGATCTCTAAACTCGCAACAGAAGCGAGAGAATCAAAACAAGAATTTGGGATCCAATCGGACCTTATGACCGAGCTCGAGAACATGAGACAATCGGTGATGGGTGTAAGTTTGGACGAGGAAATGGCCAATATGGTCCAGTTCCAGCACTCGTATAACGCGTCTGCGAAGATGATCAATACTATGAATGAAATTCTAGATACCATCATCAATCGTTTGGGCGCGTAATTCCGCCGGAATAGCAAGGAGGCGAAGCCATGATGCGGATCACTAACATGATGCAAAATAACAGTCTGGTGAGGACTTTGAATCGTCACCAGTTGTCTTTGGACGAAACCCAAAACCAGTTGGGCACAGGACAAAGAATTAGGACTCCTTCCGATGATCCTGGAAGAGCGACTAACCAGATGTTCTTCCGATCTAGGATGAACGAGTTGGATACTTTCCAAGCAAACATTGATGATGGTTTCGGAAGATTACAACAGATCGACGGAGAATTGGATAGAATAGGTAACCTATTCCAAAGAGCAAGAGTTCTTGCAGTCCAAGCTTCCAACGGTATCTACCAAGGTGATAAAGGTTTCGAATTAGAAGTCGCCGTTGGTAAAGAGATAGATGAATTACTAAGAGCGTTAGTCGATATAGCAAACACAAGAGATGCCACAGGAAGACCTCTTTTTGGTGGACATGTGATCGAAAGACCTCCTTTTGAGCCGATTGAATCAAAGATCAAAGGACTCCAAGGATTAGAATTAAAAAACCAATACATCGGAGTAGAATACAGAGGAGATATCGGAGAACAGATCAGAGAGATCGAGAAGGGAGAATATATCCCTGTTACTATTCCCGGAAACAAAGTGTTCTGGGGAACGAACATGAGTGTTACCAGTCGCGTGGATAACTCAGGTTACGTTGCGGTTTCTGATCAAAAGTTCAAGATCGATGGAGTAGAAGTCCAAGTTTCTGCCGGTGATACAATCGACGATATCATAGACAAGATCAATAATTCTCCGATAGAAGCGAAGGCTAATAAACTCGCTCAGGATAATATCAGTCTTAGTTCTACTGCACCTCACCAAGTTTGGTTAGAGGATGTAGATGGGGGAACAGTTCTAAGAGATATCGGTTTGATCGATTCTGGAAATTCTGAGCCTCCTAATAATTATAGCAAATCTGCAACTGTTACCGGTCTTTCCGTATTCGATGTTTTGATCCAATTCAGGAACGATTTGATCCAAAAAGACCAAGAGAGAATTTCAGGTCGTGATATCCAAGACTTGGATCTCGCATTGGAGAATATTCTTCGTTATAGATCCATTGTAGGCGCAAGGATGAATCGTATGGAAGAGCATTCTCAAAGAGTTTCTTTCGATAAATCTTATATGACCGAGTTGCTTGCTAAAAACGAAGGAATCGATTTCCCGGAAACTATCATGAATATGAAGTGGCTGGAAACTATCCATCAATATGCACTTAACGTAGGATCCAAGGTGATCAAATCCACTTTGATGGACTTTCTAAGATAAAAGTAAGATTCTCCGAAATTCAGTCGGGGATAGTGATTTGAAAAAAGTATAAACTTAGAGCCAAGCTCTGAAAAATAGGTCGGTCGATGATTGAGATCCATAGCAAACCTTTCGGAAAAATAAAAGTTTCTGAGCGACAACTTATCAAATTTCCGGAAGGACTTCTAGGTTTCGGGGGATACAAAAGTTTTGCCCTAATCGAAGAAGACGAAGAATCAGTATTCAAATGGTTGCAGTCCGTCGATGAAGTGGACCTTGCTTTTGTAGTAATTCCCCCTTCTTTATTTAAAAAAGAATACAAACCGATTTTGAGCCAAGAAGAACTTTCTCAAATCGGGTTGCAGGATGTTTCGGAAGCTTTGACCTTAGTCATTGTGACGATTCCGAACGATGATCCGGCATCTATGACAGCAAATCTACAAGGCCCTATTTTAATTAATAAGACGGATTTGACTGGTCGCCAATTCGTATCACGCAACGAGATCCATTCCGTTCGTGAAAGAATTTTGGAAAGCGCCACTGTGGAGATGTCCTAAGTGCTCGTACTAGCTAGGCGTACTAATGAATCCATTATTATAGGTGACGATATCGAGATCGTTATCGTGGATATCAAAGGGGATCAAGTAAAGATCGGAGTCAAGGCTCCAAAAGAAGTTTCCGTTCACAGAGCGGAAGTGTACCGTGAAATCCAGGCTGAGAATAAGAAAGCCGCCGGTGCGAAAATTAAGCCGGAGGAATTGGGAAAAATTGGCAGCATGCTTAAAAAAACCGATTCGGGCAAAAAAGAAAAATCTTAAACTTCTAAGTTTCTTTCTTACCCTTCTATTTACGATCTCTTGTTTGTCTTCCCAAAGAAAGGGGATGGCTTCCTCTTCAGATTCGATCGTATTATATTATCTTAAAAAGAGTTCAGAAACTCCACTCTTCTTACAAGCGGAGACTTGGCTGCCCACTGCCTCCGGAGTTTTGACAGGTGCAGGGCCTGACCAATTGGATAAGACTGAATTTATTTCCAGATGGGAAAAACTTTTTAAATTCACGGGAGTTGCGGATACTGGAGTTTTAAATTCGGAACCGATCCGATTATTTACGGAAGAGGAAGCCTCTCGTTTGGGAGAATTATTATTTAGGGCAGAAGCAGAAATTCCGGACGGACTTCCTCAAGCCTACCAAGTAATAATCAAAAGAGAAGATCCAATTCGCCCTGGGCTTAGGATCAGAAGAACTATTTTTTATATAAGAAAAAGTCCGGAAGGGATCATATTAGAATTCTCTGAAATAGGACAGGTACTTGATTTTCAGACCACATATTCTTTTAGAGATTGGACTTTGGCCCCTATTTCAAAGCCGGAACCTTCTTCTCGTAATTCCATTTATCTTCCAGAGATCCGCCCCGAAGGTTTAGATTATCTTACATTTGCGACAGAAGGAGAAGAAGTGAAAAATCGCATCCTTGTGAAAAATGGTTTTTGGACTGCGAATCCTTCTAAGAAGAAAGTAGTAACTCCTACCAAAAAAATCCCTAAAACGATAGAAGATCGTTTGAGAACTTTGCAGGAACTTTTGGATAAGGGATTGATCTCTAAACAAGAATACGAAAAGAAGAAGGCAGAAATTATTAAAGAACTCTAGTTGCGTTACTCCTAAGCACGTACACGCGGATTATATTAAACCCCGAAAACTTTTCTATCTCCGGGGTTTAATACGAAGAATATTATAAGAGCCTGTCCCAAAAGGTCCAGGCTCTTGAAGCCGGCATTACCGACTATAGATTCTTAACTAATCCTACGGTTCCCCCGTAGTTTCCAAATTGTTCGTTGTCAGTAGTAGAGCTTAAATTAGGAACTGCTCCTGCTTCTACTACTTGCCCTCCGGAAATGGACGGTCCTTTTACTTCACCTACACTGAAATAGGTAAGCTGGTAGAATCCACCGAATCTGATACCGAATGTTTCAAACGGTTTAATTACGAAACCTGTTTCGAAAGTCATAGTAAATCCGGAAGCTCCCGCAAAGAATCCGTCTTTGGATTTGAATGCGTTGAAGTCTAGACCGTTATACGCTCCAGCAGTAGCTCCTGTGTCCACACCAAGCTGAGCGGAACTCAAAGATAAAGTCCCCCAGAAGAAGCTTGTATCACCTCTAAAGTACCAATTCATCCAACTCCACATAGGAACTGCAACGCCGTAGTCTAAAGAAAGCGTAGTGATATTATATCTAAGGTCTCCGAATCCGATCGCGAATCCTGAAATTCCATCCGAACTTCCTGAGCTGAAACCCGGGAGTTTGATCCCGAAATTGGAATAGTCTCCAGTCGTTTTTCCTTGGCCATAGCCAATTGAAAATTCGTAACTTATGTTATTCGAAGTGTTTAAGTTTAAAGGTCCCCAACCGTACTTCACTTTCCACTCGTTGGTAGTTGTCGTAATTTTGTCGGTAGTGTATCTGTTAGAAGTACTAGTAGTAGTAGTTTCTGTTGTAGATTTTTCTCCCAAAGAAGCGACGATACCGATGAATGTATTATCAGATAACTGGTGAGAATATCTGATCTTAGGAAATCCGCCGCTTGGAGTAGTTTTACTATCTTCTTTGAAGAATTCAGGGGTCCCACCTAATGCACTTCCTGCAATCCTTACACTATTTAAAATTCCGTTAATAGATTGAGGGCCGCCTTGGTTCAGACTTCCTGCGACTCCATCTAATTCCAAAATATGTAATAAACCATTTCCGTATGTACTTCCATTACTTGAGGAAGAGTTATAAGAATCGTTACCGCCGATAGGAGCTTGGTCTTGAGGTGGTTGCTGTTGGTTATTGTTGGTAGGTTGATTTTTAGGCTGCCTTTGGTTATTCGGAAGTGTTTGTCCGAATAAGGAAAAGCAAACTAGATAAGTTGCCAATAAAGCTAGAATCTTTTTTTTCATGAGGTGCCAGAGTAATAATTTTTTTCCCAAAACACCAATTATTCAGGAAGAGAGCAAGGAAAAAAACAAAAGACCGGAGCGGCCCCCGAAAGGGCCGCTCACGTAGTGAGAATAGTGAAGAGAATTGGATATATGTTAACTATTTACCGGGTTATTGGTACTTAGGTAACAATCCATAAATACCATACCCATATAACCTATTGAAAAGACAGATTTTTTTCACTTATTTGCCGATTTTTTAATAAGAAACTTTCAATAAGATCTTTGCTTCGCGAAATAAATTTCCAGCCTCGATTGGAGTCGCAGATTTTGCGCTCATAGTTTGAAAACCATCCATGACAGGAAGTGGTTCGGAAATTTCTTGGAAGTCCGCTCTTATCTCTACAAAATCCTTAAATTTCAAACCTAATGCTGAGAGAATAATATCAGCTTTTTTGCGAGCATCCTTCGCCGCTAACTGTAAAGCTTCTTGGGAAGCTTTTTCTAAATTTGCATCCGTTGCCTGCAATCGGATCCCAATAATTTGATTCGCTCCATTTTGAATAGATTCATCTATGAGTTTGCCTGCAGATTCTACTTTAGCTCTTACTAAAATTGTATTGGACGCTACATAACCTTTGATCTGTCTCGCTCCGGATTTAGGATATTCGTATATTGTTTGCAAACGGATTGCTTCCGTTTGTAACGAAAGTAAGGACTGTTTTTTGAGATATTTTACTAGAGAATCGGTCTTTGAAGAGGTTTTCTCATGAGCTTCTTCTGCAGTTTTGGATTCTGTTTCTACTCCTATTCGTATTTCCACAAGTTCTGCAGGAACTGCAACTTTGGAGAAACCGCTAACGATCAGGACTTTTTCCTGTTCTGCAAATGCGGAGCCTAAACTAGCGAATAATAATATGCACCCGAATAATATCTTTTTCATAAAAACTCCGAGGGTAGGACCTATGTCTGTCCGGAAAAATTCCCGAACGGTTCGGATTTTTAGATTTTATTCTAGTTATAAAAATTGAAATTTGTAAGAAGGATCTCTCAGTACTTTACGAATTCTTTATCAAGTTCGTCTTGGTAACGGCTGACCCGTTTTTTTAGGTTTTTCTTTCCTACATAATATTTTCCTTCCTCTTCTCGTTTCGCCTTCTCCGTAAATTTTTCGGAACGATGAGAAAGATAAGGATGTGTCATAAAATATTCTTGGATGGGAGAAGCCGCATTTTCCTTTCCACCGCTTTCTTCCTGTAGTTTGAGGAAAGTCCTTCCCATCGCGAATGGATCGTAACTTTCTCTGAGTAATAGATCGTAACCGTAAGAATCAGCTTCATCTTCTTGGTTTTTTCCGAAAGAAGGTTTTAGAAGTAAAGCTGCGGTTAGATCTGCCAGCTCTCCTAGTGTGGAGGCACCGATCTTTTTCGCTAATAATTCGCCTCTGACCATATCCATGCAGTGAGAAAGTTCTACGTGACCAATCTCATGTCCGATCACTGCGACCAATTCTGCTTCTGAACTTACCATAGAAAGAAGTCCTTTAGTCACGAATAAAACCCCTCCCGGCATTGCATAAGCATTCGGAACGGAAGAGTCCATTATAAAAACTCTATATTCGAATCTTTTGTCTTTTCCGACCGTAAGGTTGGTGACCAAACTTTTTAAATAGATCAGATCCGGATCTTTTTCATCTGCGTAAGATCCATAACGTAATGCTACGGAATCTCCCAACTTCTTCTCGTCCAGATCGCTGATAGGCATAAGTTTAGTAAGAGAACGATCCAAGGTTTTGATCGGTTTTCCCAGTAACTGGAATGCAGGAGAAAGAGTGGCGGGCATTTCCACGTTGGCCTTACTCTTTACCGCCAAAAATGAAATGATTGCCCCAAACGTTAAAAGTATAACAAAGAATAATAATCGATTACGGAGCATCTGTTTTCTCCTTATTTCCAAATTTGCCGTAAAGAGTGTTCATCAAGATAAGTATTCCTCCCACTCCTAAGAATACCAGTGCACGGGTGATTGTAGAAGACTGAGAAAGATCCCAGAAGATCAATCTAAGTAAACATATGATCATTGCTACTAAGGACACGTAACGGAAATGTTCTTTTTTCAGAATGAGTCCCATTAAGAAGACGATGAACACTTCTACCATCCATAATAAAGTCAATAAAGAGGAATCAAAACTCCAGAATAGGAAGAATGCTCCCGCTGCAAACAAAGGATAGAATATGATGTAGTCAGATCTTCGATCAAGTCTTTCGGAAAGTTTTCTGATCTTACCGGGATAACCATCTACTTCTATTCCTTGGAACGGAGGAAGAAGTTGGATCCTTGCTAAGTAAGCGATTTGTAGTATGATCCCGACGAGTCCACCCAGCCATTCTTGATTGGCCCAGTATTCTGAAGGAGTCAGAGCGGAACTAGAAATGAAAGCCACATGAATACAGGAATACCAATAAAAACAGGTAGAATAAAATCTAAATCTGGAAATTTCCCAAGAAGTTTTCAAACTGATCTGGTTCAGGAAGAATGCCCAAACGATCCAGGCGACAGGCAACCATGTATTCGGAATTTCTAATGCAATGATCGCAGTGATAAAGATCCCTGTCAGCTCCCAGAACAATGGCAAAAGAGAATTCCAGTAATTTGGAGTTTCTTTTTTAAGATTCGGACTGTTTGCCCAATATAAAAATACTCCTATTGCAAGAGCTTGGATCAGAAATCTGATCTTGAAGATGCCTACATATAATTCCGATTGAAGATGGACCAGAATATGAGCTCCTAAGAACAATCCCACAAATATTAGCGCAAAAAATTGCCAGACCGGTCCTGCGGAATTGATAGAGGACTTCCAAGTATTCTCCCATTCTTTTTCTCTTTCTGAGAAAAAGTTTTTAGTTTCCAAGTATACCAATGAAAGAAGAAGCCAAAGTATTCCGGGTAAGAACGGAGAAAGACTTTGAGTAGTCCAGTATGCTAAGAATACGATATGTAAAGATAAAAGTATCGCTCCAGGTGAAGAAAAATATCTGAGCTTGTCCGATCCTATTTGCACTTTAGAAAGAGGGATCATTAAGAAACAGAATATGATAGTAGGAAGATCTCTTAGTAGTACCTCCCACCTTTCCAAAGAATAAATTCTATAGATCACTTCGAAATGTAATGCTGCAACAAAGAAGAAGATCCCAACTCCTAAACCGTTCCAATTCCTGTTTTGTCGGATCACTAACAAAATGACTCCGAATGCAGGAAGATACAGTTCCGAATGTTTCCAATCGAATAATTGGAAACAAATAGCCGATGCTAAAAGGCCGGAAAAAATCCCTGCGGGAGATATTCTATCATCTCCACCTACTCCGTAAATATCGTCGGCTGCAGTAGAAGTTTCCTTATTTCTAATTTCATCATAGAATTGGATCAAGAATGTAAGAATGATCATCACGATCGTAGTGATAATGATTGGCCAAGCTCCTAGATTCAATCCACTGAAGTATTTCACGATCAAAAGAAGAATGTACCAAACCCAAGAAATATGAAGAAGTGCCGCTCCTATATTCTTAAGTAGATTTTCTTTTTCTTCGGAGCTCACAACAAAGAAGATGGAGAATAATAGAGAAACATATACATTGATAAGGAATAGATCCACTTCCCATCGAGTGAGTAATATGATCCCAATAGAAGCAAGGGCCAAGGACACCAAAGTATCAGTGAGATAGAGCCAGCGAATATTTAGCTTTTCTCGAGCGGTTCTGGCCCAGAAAAATAATCCGATCGAGACTGAAATTAGCACAGGAGGATTCCATTTAGATCCAGTGGAATACACCGATAAACCTAAACCAATTCCTGCCCATATAATTAGGTGAGTGATAAAAGGAAGACGTTGAATATTTGCTGATGAATATACTTTTCTATAATGAGCTAAGATAGATGGAATTCCGACAACAAGAGTTCCTAAAATTCCCCAGGTTTTGGAATGAGGAGAACTTAATACATGTAATTGTTCCGAGAAATGTCCTTTATAAAGAAAATTTAAAATTAAAAAGGAAATTGCAGTTTGTATTAAATGAAATTCCCATTTGCTTCTATAAGATAGAGCCACACTGAAAGCAGAAACTCCAACCGCTAAGAAGAAGATCAAAGTGCTCAAAGGAAGAATTGCTAAAGAAATTAAACTTAATACGATATGAAGACTAGCAAACTTTTGCTGAGAAGTTTGCCAAGCAAGTCCTAAGTTCACTAAAATCCCAACAATCACTAAGATGAGCGCATAAAATTCGGACTCTATCCATTTCATTCCTGGAACGGAAACTGCAGCGATACAAGAGAATAATATAACTGCACCGGCGCCGCTTCGGATCCAATATCCTATCTGCTCCCAGAATTCTTTTTTGATTAGAAGAATGGAGATTATGAATAAACCGACACCGATCCCTAGTACCATTAAGAATCTGAAGAATGGGGACATGCTTAGGGCCGCATAAATCCCTAAGAACCCGACACCCATTACGAGTATGATTGTTCCTAAGATCCCGGTCCAATTGTTGGCGATCTGCTTCTCGAATTTTTCCCAAGTCTCAGATTTTTTAGCTATAGGTACAGGTTCTTGTTTTATAATAGTTGGAGGTGCAACTGCTTCAGGTTTTGGAACTTTTGCAGGAGGCTTGGAAGAAGGGACTTCCTTCTTGGCTTCCGGAGTTGTTTCTTTTACCAAGATAGGTTTTTCTTCTTTAATTGGAGACTTTTTCTTTTCAGTCTGAGTTTCCGGAAGAGTCCCCTTTAATTGATTCTCCAGATCTTGGATCCTTTCCAAAAGTCCGTTGATCTTGGATAATAAAACAAAAGGAATAATAAGGTAGAATATGCCGGCGAAGAATGCTAACAAACCGATTAAAAAATACATAGTAGGTAGGCCTTTTCGAGTAACGTGTCCTTTAGGATTGCAACTTTCTTAAATTTTGGAAAAAAAATGAAAGTTTTAGAAAAGTAGTTTCTAGCGTTATTTAGTCCATTAGTATTTGAGGGTTTATTCTCTCGGTGATAAAAGTTTGGAATCTTCAATTTCACAGCTTAATATCCTCAAGCAGTTTTTCGAAAGGATCGGGGATGGAGTTCTTGTATTTTCATCTTCCGGAAATCTGATCGATGGAAATCCTGCCGCATTGCAGATCTTGGGTTACTCTTTGATAGAATTGAAAGAGATAGATTTCAGCCTTATCTCCGATATCCGAAACGGGATTTTTAACAGTCTTAAAAAAGAAGAAAAAACCAATTGGTACCTGGGTTACTTTTTACTTAAAAACAAAGAGATCAGGACATTCTATTGCCAAGGTTTTAAGATCCAAGGTGAGTCCGACTCGGAAACTACGACTTGGATCCATATTCGTTCTCCCAAACAACAAAGTGAACTTTCTAAAGAAGATATAACTCATCCGGAGATAGGATGGAGGGCTCTCGAAAAATTTTTCGATATGAACCCTTTACCGATGGCAATCACGGAGATAGAAACAGGTAAATATCTTAAGGTAAACAGACAGTTTTGTATTCAGGTAAAATATTCCGAAAATGAAATTGTAGGTAAAAGTGCTCTAGAGTTAGGTTTCTGGAGTTCTGCAGAAACGAGAGCTGATATAGTTGAGGCCATTAAAAGGGAAGGTTTCGTTAGAGATATAGAGTTGCGTTTTGCGAATAAACTAGGAGAAGAATTTTGGGGACTCTTCTCAGCTCACCCGATCGAATATGCAGGTTCTTTAAAACTACTTACGATCACGGTACCCATTACGGATCGAGTAAGAGAAGAAGTAGAAAAACAAAAACTTTTAGACGAACTAAAGGAAAACCAAGAAATCCTAAATCAGATCATTCGATTAAATCCAACTGCGATCACTCTTTCCAAATTGGATGGCACGTATCTAGATGCAAACGACGTATTCTTAAGTCTAATCGGAAAAACAAACGAAGAGATCTTGGGTAGGTCACCTGCAGATCTTGGGGTTTATTACGATCTAAGCGATAGAGAAATCATTCGAGGACTTCTACTCCAAAAAGGCGCTGTAGATAATCTAGAAGTGAAGATGGGCACCGCAGACGGAAAGGTCCGGTCTATTCTATTTTCCGCTAGAGTAATAGAAGCAGCAGGAGAAAAAAAGATCCTAGCAGTTGGCCATGATATCACTCATATCAAGGAGGCACAAGTAGACTTGGAAAGTCTTGCCTCCGAACTTGAAAAGAGTAAGGAACTTTTTCAAAGATTATTCCAATTGATTCCTTCTGCGGTAGTTCTTACGGATTTGGTTTCTAAAAAGATCATAGATGTAAACGAAAGGTTTTTGGAATTCATAAAATTTAAAAGATCGGACGTGATCGGAAAGCTCTCTCCCGCTATCAAGATTTGGGATTATGATCCGGATAGAAGGGCTGAAATTTATAAGCAGTTGGATGAAAAGGGAGAAGTCAGTAATATAGAGACTGTTTTTAGAGCTTCCGATGGAACCGCAATGCCTGTTTTGTATTCCGGACGAATCGTAAAATTAAATGGAAGACCTCATGTAATTTCTCTCGCAACGGATATTAGAGACCGTTTAGAAGCGGAAGAGCAGACTAGAAGATTGAACGCAGAAGTTCGGCACAATAAGGAACTCTTTGAAAAAATTTTCCAGATGAATCCAGCCGCAGTTTCTCTTTCAGATTTGGAAACCGGAACTTATAAAGAGATCAATAAAGCGTATTGTGATCTGATCGGATATACGAGAGAGCAGATCATCGGAAAAACTTCCATAGAATTAGGCGTATTAAAGAGTAAAGAGGACCGGGCAAAGATCAAAGCGGAACTTGAAAGTACTGGATGGACTAAGAATGTAGAATTAGCCATAGGTCATGCGGACGGATCGGAACGTTATGGGCTTTGCGGAAATAGAATTTTTAAAATGGGGGATCGAATGGTCCTCTTATCGATGGTAATTGATATTACGGATAGAAAAAGAGCGGAATCCGAGAGAGACAAGTATCTCGCTCAATTGGAAGAAAGTAAAAATCTATTCGAAAAGGTGTTCGAGCTGAATCCGGATACCATCTGTATTTCCGATGTAGAAACAGGTAAGTATCTTAATGTGAACTCCATGTTCTATGATCTGTTCGGATTCACAAAAGAAGAAGCGATCGGAAAAAGCTCATCGGATCTCGGAATATTGCCCGACCCCAACGTCAGACGTCTGTTTATCGAGAAGATGAAAGAAAAAGGAATATTAAAGGATGTTGATATATCTTTTGTTCGAAAAGACGGAACTCATATAGATTCAATCGTTTCAGGCCGTATTGTAAATCTAATGGGAAGACCTGCTTTAGTTGCCATCACAAAGGACAATACCGCCGCAAAAGCTGCCGCCAGAGAAAAAGAAGAAGAAAACTCCAGACTTTCCGAACAGGCAAGAGTTCTTTTGAACATGGCGACTGATTCGGATTTTGCTTCGGGAAATATTTCTTCCGGTTTGAATAATATAGTTAAGATGTGCACAAAAACTTTAGGCTGTGATCGTGCTTCCATTTGGCTCTTTTCAGATAAGGAAAAAACTGTTTGGTCTTTAGTTTCAGGCTGGGACCAGAAGTTCCAAACTTATATGGATCCGACTACAATGGATCTAAAACAGTATCCTAAATATTTTGCTTCTCTGAAGACGGAAAGATTTGTGGACGCATACGATGTGATCAACGATCCAAGAACTTCCGAGTTTGCAGAATCTTATAGTATTCCTCTTGGGATCCAATCCTTGCTGGACGCTCCCATCTTCTTAAGAGGCGGAATTTACGGAGTCATCTGTTTAGAACATAGAGGTGCTCTGCGTAGATGGAAAGGATATGAACAACAATTCGTAGTTACGGTTGCAGAACAAGTTACTCAGTTATTATTAAATTCTGAAAGAAGAGAGGCTAAGGAAGAATTGGAAAATGCAGTTCGTATTCGAACTTCAGAATTAGCGTCCGCTTTGGATAATCTGAAAAAAACCCAGGACCAACTCATCCTTTCCGAAAAGATGGCAGCGCTCGGACAGTTGGTTGCGGGTATAGCGCATGAGATCAATAACCCGTTAGGAGCCATCTCAGCTTTGAGTGGTGAGTTGAGAGCTTATTTAGATTCTTCTCCTGAACGTTTAGAAAAGTTAGGCCCATTCTTTGCCGAAGCAGAACCGAGTTATATCAAACGATTATCAGAGTTTATCCGTGCAGGAATTTCCAATAAGGAAGTTCAGGTTTCAAGGGAAGAAAGAAGGTACGTCCTTAAAAAATTAAAAAATTCACTAAGCGAACTTGGTTTCGAAAATGCTTATGATCTTGCGGATAGATTGATGGACGTAGGGTTATATCATTCTGCGGAAGAATTCCCGGAAATTTTCGAATCTAAAAAAAATCTTGCGCTTCTAGATTTTGCGATCGAAGAGATCCAAACTTATAAGAACGCAGCTTCTATTCGTTTAGCAGTTGATAGAACTTCTAAGATTGTTTACGCTCTCAAAAGTTTTGCACATATCGATTCTGGAGATGGTAAGATCGAAACGGATCTTGCAGAGAATATAGAAACTGTTCTTACCATCTATCATAACCAGATCAAGAATGGCGTAGAAGTTGAATTGGACTTTCAAGCAAGACCGATCATATATGCGTATCCGGATGATTTGATACAGGTTTGGACAAACTTGATCTATAATTCTCTGCAAGCTATGCAATTCAAAGGAAAGATTAAAATTTCTATTTTAGATTCTGACTCCGATGTTTCCGTTTTGATTTCGGATAACGGTCCAGGTATTCCGGAAGATATTAAGTATAAAATATTCGATCCTTTTTATACCACCAAGGCCCCGGGAGAAGGAAGCGGTCTTGGTCTTGATATTTCCAGAAGGATCGTTTTAAAACATGGAGGAAGAATAGAATTCAACTCCAAGCCAGGAAAGACAGTATTTAAGGTGATCCTTCCTAAAACTTGAATTAGGTCTTAAAGAATTCCACTTCTTTTTTCAAAGAACTTGCTTGGTTGGCAAGTTTCTCAGCGAGTGAATCAATGTCGTTTACGATTCCATTCAAAAACTCAGTAGCTTCCGAAATGCTACCAATCGTTTTAGAAAATTCTAAAGAAGTTTGAGATTGTTCCTTTGTATGATTTCGGATCTCTTCTGCGGATCGGATCAGTTCAGAAAACGCATTTTTTACCTGCGCACTTGCAACCAACTGCGATTCGGATAAGGAAGAAACTTGTAAAATTCTTTGCGAGGTGTTTTGAGCAGTGTCTCCTATTCTTCTGAAAGCGACTTCAGTATTTCCTAAAACTTCTCTTCCTGAATTGGTCGCCTTTACAGCTTCTGCCAATGTTGTACGGATCCTTTTTGCGTTCTCCTGGGTTTGTTCTCCCAGTTTAGAGATCTCTTGAGCTACTACGGCAAAACCTTTTCCTGCTTCTCCAGCTCTCGCGGCTTCAATGGCTGCGTTTAAGGAAAGAAGTCCGATTCTATCCGTAATCTCATGGATTACATTTACGCTCGCTTCCATTTTGGCTGTATTGGACTCTATCTCAGCCATTGCATTTCGAGTAGATTGCAATGCGGATTCTCCATTGGAAGTTTCTAATCTCATTCTCTCTGCGTCGTTTTTTGTATCCATAAGAGAAGTATGAACATTCCGAATTCTATCTTCTAGTTCTGCAAGGGACGCAGTCGCTTGTTCTACCGTACTGGACTGACTTTCCGCTCTGGAAGAAGTAGATTGAATGGATGCGGCAATTTCTTCCACCCCTGAACTCATTTGTTCTGTAGAGGCAGCTTGCTCTTGCATTTTTATAGAGAGATCTTTTGTTTTTCCTTCTAAGATCTTAGAACTTTGGGAAAGCTTTTCCGATTCTTTGATTACTGTTTTCACAACGATCCGAAGTCGTTTCACAAAATCGTTCAGCATCTTGCTACTTCTTCCCAATTCATCCGTAGACACCATAGGAAGTTGGATCTCCAACTCACCTTGGGACATTTCCACAAACGCGTTCATCATATTTTTGGAATTTCTACGAATGCTGGCAGCCAATAGATAGGAAGAAATAGTAAGAGTGATCACCATAAATAGTATGGTAAGAGAAAGTGCTAAAGTAACATCTCCTAGTTTCAACCAACCGGAAGTCTCTTCTACTAAAAGATAACCGAAAATAACAACAGGTAATAAAGCGATGGACGCAATTGTTGAAATGATTCTAACAAAAATAGATACCTTACGAATATCTTTTTCTTCTAAAGGAAGTCCGTTTAATTTATCCGATTCTAATACTTCCGAGAGCACGGACTCGGTTAAAAAGAAATGAGAAATTCCTAAAGTAGGATAAATGATCAAAGGTAAGAGTAAAAACGGAGCTGACTCGAAAAATTCCGGGATAAAGAAGAAATGCATCATTTTCCAAGCGGCAGGAATTCCGTAACTCCACTGAACGATATAAAATCCGGTATTGAGAAGAGGAAAGTTCAGAAGTTTTTTCTTAACTTCTACTTTTCCTTTTGTGTTCAACTTTTCCCAATTATTGGGCTCCAACTTGGACAAGAGCCTTCCTAAATACAAAAATCGAAGTGTGGGGAAAAAATAAGAAGAGGTTAATACGACCGTAGAGGACCCGATCAGTGCAATCGCCTTATTGAAGTCATACGCTCCGGCTGCGATAATGAATAGAACCGCCAAAGGGACGGCAAGAACGGAAGTTAATAGCTCCAGGCCTAAGGTCAGTTTCCATCTAAGTTTTCTAGATTCTCCCCTTGTCATTTCCGTTCTTTCCCTTTTTTTGATTTGAAAGAAGCCTTAGGCTTCAAGATATTTCATGACAATGAGACGCAGATTGCTTTTATCATCCACCTCTTTGTTGATTTTACTGTTTGGATTCTTTTACATCGATTTTGCAATTTATGGAAAAAGTCAGTCAACCGACACAGCTTCGCCTTCTACCTTACAGTCGGGGCCTATGTTAGGTTACTCGACTCATAAAGAAGTGAAAATTTGGGTTCAGACTAAGAATCCTTCTAAAGTATTCGCGAAATATTTTATTTCCGGAAATTCTGAGCAAAGCCACATAACTCGGGAAGTAAATACTGAACATCACAAGGGAAATGTTGCTCATCTGATCGCCGACGTATTAGAACCCGGAAAAACATACGAATATATAATTTATGTAAACGGAAAACAGCAAGAACCTAAGTCGGAACAAAAATTTAGGACACAACCTATATGGATCGGAAAGCCAAGCGGACCTCCGGATATCAAATTTGCTTTGGGAAGTTGTGCATTCGTATACGATCCTAAATATGATACACAAGCAAAACCGTACGGAGGAGAATATTTTATTTATAGATCCATTTCTGATCAAAAGCCGGACTTCATGCTTTGGATGGGAGATAATATTTATCTAAGAGAACCTGATTGGGAATCCAGAACAGGATTTATTTATCGTTATACAGAACAAAGATCCTTGGCGGAACTCCAACCTTTACTTGCGAATGTACACCACTATGCAGTCTGGGACGATCATGATTGGGGTCCGAATGACGGGGACGCTTCCTTTTGGATGGGAGCTACAGCAGAGGAAATTTTCAAACTTTTTTGGGCAAATCCGAATTATTCAAAAAAAGGAATATACGGTTCTTTCACTTGGGGGGATGCGCAATTCTTTTTAATGGATGATCGTAGCTTTAGAACGGCAAACGACAATAAAACAGGTTCCAGATCATTTTTTGGAGAAGAACAGTTGGATTGGCTGGTGAACGGATTAGCATTCTCCAAAGCAACGTTCAAGTTTGTTGTAGTAGGTGGTCAGGTCCTAAATCCGTTATCCGTGTTTGAAAATTATTCCACTTATGCTGAAGAAAGGGAAAAACTTCTTTCCAAAATCTCAAAATTGAAGATAAAAAACCTGATATTTTTGACCGGGGATCGACACTTTACGGAATTAGCATACATCCAGGAAGGATTTGAATATCCAGTATATGATTTTACGGTTTCACCTTTAACATCTTCTACTCACGCACCGATTACCGAAAAAAATCCGTTGAGGATTGAAGGCACTCTTGTGGATGATAAAAGAAATTTTGGAACAATCGAAATTACCGGTCCTTTAAAACAAAGGAGCTTGGTTTTTAGAGTTTTTGATTCCTCTGGAAAAGAACTTTGGTCCAGGGATATTAAGGCCAAATGAAGATCCAAAAGTTTATGTTATATCTTCTACTGGTCATATTCATCGTTTTTCTGGGACTCTTCGGATTATTGTATTCCAACCAGGACAAGTTGATCTTCTTTCCTGAAATTTTACCTGAGAACTTTCATTTCTCTTTTCCTTACACGTTCCAGGAAGTTTCTTTGGAACTAGAAAATGGAGAGAAGATATACGCATTATTTTTCCCCGCCCAAGGTCCTTCTAAAGGTACGGTTTTGTATTTTCATGGAAATGCGGGAAGTTTAAGAAGTTGGGGAGGTATCGCCGAGGATTTTGTTCCTAGAGGCTGGGATCTTCTTATGACCGATTATAGAGGTTATGGTAAAAGTAGGGGTAAGTTAAGCGAGAAGGGAATGTACCAGGACGCGGAGCATTGGTACAAATATTTGAAAACGGATAAATTAAAAAAAGAGAATGAGATCATTCTATACGGAAGGTCCATCGGAACGGGGGTTGTGGTGGATTTAGGAACCAAAACAAACCCGGGCTATATTATATTAGAAACTCCTTATGCTTCTTTGGCGGATCTGGCTAAAGAATATTATCCATTCGTGCCCGAATGGTTTTTGGCTTATTCTTTTAAGTCTGAGAATAAGATCGGAAAATTACATTCTTCCGTAGCAATTATACATGGAAACGAAGATGAGATTATTCCTTTCCGACAAGGAAAGAAATTGTTTAAGATTGCTTTGGAATCAGGAGTAAAGATAGAATTTCTGGAAATAGAAGGAGGAAATCATAATAATCTCTCCTTCTTTCCGGAATACCAAAAAGGATTGGTAAATATTTTAGAATCGGTCCATCTAAACCGAAAAAAATCAAACTCTCAAAGATAATCTGGGAATAACACTTTTAGTTTTGCAACAGTGTCCGGATTTCTGCGCTCCGGAGCAGTAATGATAGAATACTTTGTGCTATTCTTCAGACTTAGATCATCCCCATTCCCGAGGTCAGGGATCAAAGCACTCAAAAGTCTTTTAGCATTGTCTGCGTTTTTTCCCAAGTTTGCCATCACCATTTCTGCAGTGACCGCTTCTTCATTCTCTCTCCAGCAATCGTAATCTGTAGACATACAGATCATTTGGTAAGCTATCTCTGCTTCTCTCGCAAGTTTAGCTTCCGGAAGTACACTCATATTGATGATATCTCCACCCCAAGAACGATACATATGGGATTCTGCTCTCGTAGAGAATAGAGGACCTTCCATACAAACTAAAGTTTTGTTTTGGTGGATCTGAAGATTGATCTTTGCGGCGGCTTTATTGATCCTATCGCTTAGATTTTTAGAAAAAGGATCTGCGAAAGGAGCATGAGCTACCACACCTTTTCCGAAAAATGTGGACTCTCTTCCTCGAGTTCTATCTATGATCTGGTTTGGCAGAACGAAATCCAAAGGTTTTATCTCTTCTCTCAGACTTCCTACTGAGCTGAATGCTACGATTTCTTCCACGCCTAAAATTTTAAGTGCGCAGATATTCGCCTTCATCGGAACTTCGTGAGGCATGATAAAATGTCCCACACCATGGCGAGGTAAGAATGCGATTAGTTTGTCCTGTATCTTTCCGATCTTGATCGTGTCGGAAGGTTTTCCCCAAGGAGTTTCCGGAAGAATTTCTTCTACTAGTTCCATTCCGTCCAGACTATAGAGACCTGTACCTCCGATAACTGCAGCTTTTACTTTAGTCCCCATATCCTTCTCCTTTGAATCGGAATAAATTCCATATATCGAAATATGGGTCCGATTGTAAAGAAGAAGGAAACGAAAAGGTTTTAGGAATTATCGCTCAGTAATTTTAGCTCGGAAGCCTTTGTTTTGATCCGATCAATCTCTGAGTTTAAGTTGGCTGAATCTTCGTTAATCTCATTGATATCTTTTTCTAATTGGGACATGGTTCGGATCATTTCTTTTTGACCCATGGATTGTTCTTTTTCGGATTCATGGATCTCGTTGGAAACCGATTTGATACTTTCCAATTCACTTAAGAACTTACGGATGATGTTTCTCTGTTCCAGATAAAGTTTGTTCATCTGGACAATTCTGTCGGAAGTTTCCAGGATCTTAAATTTTTGTTTTTCAGTCAGATCTCCAGTTTCTGCGGAAGCGATTTTTGCTTCTTGGATAAAGCTCTGGGATTGTCTTACGATTGCAGAGATGGACTTAGCGTTTTCGGAAGTGAAGTCTGCAAGTTTACTGACCTCGTTCGCTACTACTGCAAATCCTCTTCCTGCTTCTCCAGCTCTTGCGGCTTCGATAGATGCATTTAATGCGAGAAGGTTCGTTTTATCCGCAATCTCTCCCATGATCTGATTAATCTGATCCACTTTGTCAAATGAACCGGCAATATCTGCCAGATAAGATTTTGTCTTTTCGGCTGCGATGGTTACATTCTCCATGTCTACTTTATTATCATTTGCGAATGTAGAAAGTGCCTCGCTGTAACCTGTGATATTAGAAACTATATCTCCCAACTTTTTAGAATCATCTGCAAGTTCGCTCAAACTTGCATTTTGGGACTCAATGGATCTAGAAGTATTTGTAGAAGCAGCGGAAAGTTCTTCCAATACTGCATTCACTTCTTCCAGAGCGGCTGCCTGGGATTCCATCTTTTCTCCGGTACGATTGATGAAATGTGCAAATTTAACGATAGAGTCCTCCAAGCTAATTGCAGAGTCTTTAATGATTATCTGATTCTCGCTTAGTTTTTCGAGTAAGTCTTTGGAATCGGTATAGAGGCGGTTTCCTTCTACCGTTAATCTTAAGAACAATCTCATCAATTGAGCAAGTATCACACTTGCAACGAATATGAACGCAATTTTTATGATCTCAGTTGAACCGCTTACATTATAAGGAAGTTTCGCTGCTTCCACATCCATTACAAATCCAACTCCGTTTTGAAGTGCACATACTAGGGCAACTATCGCACCCGCAGTGGAGAATGCTCCAACGATCAAAACAAAGACCCTTTCTCCCAAAAGGCAGGAGTAGATCATGATATAAAAATAAATGAAGAATAATACGACGTTCTTTAAAGTCCCAGCCGCCACATCGGGAGAAACAAAAGTATCCAAGATCAATGTAGCGCTTAGAACGTTCACATCGAATAGCACGAAAAGTTTATGGGATCCGATGGACATATTCCTTTTACGATTCGCTATAAAATTGAAAATACAATAGAGTCCCATAAAGGCCGTACCTCCTGCATGGACCATAAATTGTAAGGGTTGAAAACTTTTATAAGCGCCTGCTAAAGAAATGATAAAAAGTAAAACCAGGCCTAAACGTATATGGTTGATTACGATTGCCCCGTTCTTCCAGATTTGTAGGATCGTGGATTCGGTTTTTAGATGGGAAGTTTCCATTCATCAATAGACGGAATTTCCCTAATCAGACTAACGTTGGAGTTCTTTTATTCGGAAGAATGTCCGCTTAATACTTTTAATTCGGACCTTAAGAAAGAGAAGTTCTCACTTCTTCCAAGATCCGATCCATTTCCAGGATACCTTCTTCGAATAAGGCCGGCCCTGGCTGCAAAATGATCGCAGGGTCCATTTCAAAAATTTTATCGTTTTTGATTGCTGGAATATTTTTCCATTCTTCTCTGGTGCGGACCCATTCAAAGTCCATAGGTTTTCCACACCAACTTCCGATGATCAGATCCGGTTTCGCATCTGCCACTTCATGCAGACTTATGATCCTGTCTTTGGCCAAGGATTTTTCCTTTAACTGGCCGAAACAATCTACTGCTCCGACGATCTCCAATAATTCGGAAACCCATCTGATCCCTGTGATAATCGGATGATCCCACTCTTGAAAAAACACTTTAAGTTTTGGTTTAGAAGAAGAACGTTTTTTTATCTCGTTTAATTTTTTCTTATACGATCCTACGAGTGTAGAAACTTGTTCCGATTTTCCGATCAGTGATCCCACCATAAGTATTGTTTGGAAAATTTCCTCCAAACTTCTTTGATTGGTGATCAGGACATTCAGACCTTCTTTTACAAGATCATGCGAAAGTTGGGCCTGAATGTCCGAGAAACCGATGACTAGGTCCGGATCTAATTCCTTGATCCGCTTTATGTTTCCATTAATAAAAGCGGAGACCCTCGGCTTTTCTTCCTTTGCTTTCGCAGGCCTCTCTGTGTATGCAGAGATGCCCACGATACGATCTTCTTCTCCTAATAAGTAGAGAAGTTCAGTAGTTTCTTCAGTTAGACATACGATTCTCTGCGGACCGATTCTACTCAACTGTGATACTTCTTCTTATCTTCTATTAATTTTTCTACCACGCTTGGATCAGCTAACGTGGAGATATCTCCCAAACCTTCGAACTCACTTGAGGCGATTTTACGTAAAATCCTTCTCATAATTTTTCCGGATCTAGTTTTAGGAAGTCCAGGCGCCCAATGGATCACATCCGGTCTTGCGATCTTTCCGATCATTTTTTCCACAGTTGTGATCAGTTCTTTTTTAAGAGAATCGTTTGTGGTCACGCCTTCTTTTACCGTGACGTAGGCATAAATTCCCTGGCCTTTGATATCATGTGGAAATCCTACGACCGCTGCCTCAGCCACAGAAAGATTTTCTACAAGTGCGCTTTCCACTTCTGCGGAGCCGATCCTATGACCTGATACGTTAATCACATCGTCAACGCGACCTGTGATCCAATAATATCCGTCTTTATCCCTTCTTGCTCCGTCTCCTGTAAAATAATACCCTTTATATATGGAGAAGTAGGTATCGAAAAATCTTTTTGGGTCCTTAAACACTCCTCTCATCATGGAAGGCCAAGGAGATTTGATTGCTAGATTGCCGGAAACTTCTCCCTTAGAGTTGATCTCTTTTCCTTCATCATCTAAAAGAACAGGCTGTACTCCGAAGAATGGAAGAGTAGCAGATCCGGGCTTTTGAGCGATAGCCCCAGGTAAAGGAGAGATCATGATCGCTCCAGTTTCCGTCTGCCACCAAGTGTCTACGATAGGACATTTGGATTTTCCAACATGTTTAAAATACCATTCCCATGCTTCCGGGTTGATAGGTTCTCCTACAGATCCGATCAGTCTGAGTGAGCTTAGGTTTCTTTTTTCGATAGGATCCGTTCCTTCTCTCATTAAGGAACGGATCGCGGTAGGCGCAGTATAGAATACTGTGACTCCGTGTTTATCGATCACATCCCAGAATCTTCCAGCGTCAGGATATGTAGGAACTCCTTCAAACATGATAGAAGTAGCTCCGTTAGAAAGTGGACCATACACTAAATAACTATGACCTGTTACCCAACCGATATCGGCAGTACACCAGTAAGTGTCCGTAGGCTTAATATCAAAAACATAATGGAAGGTCATATTGACACCGAGAAGATATCCTCCCGTTGTATGGAGAACCCCTTTTGGTTTTCCAGTCGAGCCCGAAGTGTATAGAATGAACAAAGGATCTTCCGAATCCATTTGTTCCGGCTTACAATATGCAGGAAGATTCGGATCGTTCATCAGATAATGCCACCAATGATCTCTACCTTCTTTCCAATTCAGTTCCGTTTCTTGGCCGGTCCTTCTGACCACGATGACACTATTTACTTTTTCTGAAGATTGGTCCAAAGCAGTATCAACTGCCTTTTTGAGATCCAGACTTTTACCACCTCTATAACCTCCGTCGGAAGTTATGATCAGTCTTGGTTTACAATCTTCTATCCTACTTTGCAGAGCCTCTGGAGAAAAACCTCCGAACACTACCGAATGGATGGCGCCTATTCTCGTACATGCAAGAATCGTAATGGCTAACTCTGGGATCATAGGCAAATAGACCATGACCACATCGCCTTTTCTGATCCCTGAACTTTTTAGAACGTTTGCAAACTTGTTTACTTCACGATAAAGATCGTAATAGGTATAAGTTTTGGATTCTTGAGGATTATCACCTTCCCAAATGATTGCTGCCTTATTTTTTAAGGGAGAATCTATATAACGATCCAAACAATTATAAGAGACGTTGATCTTGCCTCCCTCGAACCATTTTACTTTTGCATTCTTAAAATCGTGCTCTAAAACCTTGTTCCATTTTTTGAACCAGGTAAGTCGGGCGGAAGCTTCTCTAGCCCAGAACTTTTTAGGGTTTTCTATCGATTCTTTGTATAATTCCTTATAATCTTTGAGGGTAATATTTGCCGTTTTTTTGAAATGAGCGAACGGCGGGACGATTCTTTCTTTCGACATGGCTTCTTCCTTCGCAATCGAATACGAAACTTTTTAATTTCCGTATTGTCCACTCATTCTCGGACCAACTTTTCAGAGAGTTTTTTATATAAAATCTCGCCTGTTATGTAAAAAAAGAATGCTCCCCGACCGCATCTAACCAGGCTCGCCTCAATGTCAGAAAAATTGGATGCCCGGGAAAGTTTTAAGCGTAGGTTTCTAGTTTGGTTAGTGCCTACAATTGTAGTTTTTTTACAAAGGATCATCGGACTCACCTCAAGAAAGGTGGAATTAGGTAAGGAGCATTTTAATTCTCTTTATCCTTTGAAGAAGCCGTTTATCCTATGTATTTGGCATACGAACGTTCTATATTCGCCCTACTTGAATAGAAATCGTAAGTTAGCCGTTTTAATCTCCGAATCAAAGGACGGAGATTTTATTACCGGAGTGGTGCACAGATTCGGTAACGGTAGTATTCGTGGGAGTTCCTCTAAAGGAGGATCAAAAGCTCTCAAGGCGATGATAGTTCACTTGAGAAAAAATCTTCCCGCTGCGTTTACTCCTGATGGTCCTAGAGGTCCTGCTTTGATCGTTCAGCCGGGAGTCATTGCAGCTGCCCAAGTCTCTCAAGTCCCGATCTTACCATTTCACTATGAATGTACAAAACAATGGATAGCGGAGAAGTCCTGGGACAAACACAGGATCCCGAAACCTTTCACAACCTTTGTGATCTCTTACGGTGAACCGATCATGATCCCTAGAGATCTAGACGAGGCAGGTTTCGAAAGAGAAAGATTGAGAGTAGAAAAAGCAATGCTCGAAAATAAAAATCGAGCAGAGCAAAAAGCGGAAGAACTTAGAGTTAAATCTTCCTCTAGGTCGAACCAGTCCGAATTAGATCTAGAAACTCGCTCCTAGTAACCATATTCGTTTTAAATTCTCCGAGCATACAAGAAGTGAAAAGTTCGGAGTTTTGTTTTTCCACTCCCCTCATCATCATACATAGATGTTTTGCTTTGATGACAACCGCAACGCCCAAAGGATCCAAAACTTCCATGAGGGCGTATGCGATCTGCTCGGTCATTCTTTCTTGAACCTGTAGCCTTCTTGCAAATACATCCACGATACGTGGGATCTTGGAAATCCCTATGATCTTTTTATTAGGAATATAACCTACGTGAGCCTTTCCAAAAAATGGAAGAAGATGATGTTCGCAGAGAGAATACATTTCTATATCCCGAACAAGGACCATACCTTGGCTATCCTCTTCGAAGATCGCCCCGTTCACAATCGTATCTATGTCTGCCCTATAGCCGGAGGTCAGGAATTCATAAGCTTTCCGAACTCTTTTAGGAGTGTTTAAAAGTCCTTCTCTATTCGGATCTTCTCCGATTGCTTTTAATATACTCGTTACTTCGTTTTCCAAGGTGGTCTCTCCGTTCTTCGCTTCGAAAATGTATGTAGTTAGACTCGTCTGGACAAGTCTTGGTAATTTACTTCTCTTTTCAAGGGGAAAAGCGATTGGCTTGCCATTCCGACTTCATCTTATACGATGGTTTAATTTTCTATGAAGCCCAGAACGATTAAAATCGGATTCGATGCAAGGATGATTGCCCACTCAGGGATCGGTTCCAGGATCAAAGGACTTCTGAATTGGCTAGGAGATATCGCCTCTAAAGAAGGTATCCAGATCGTTCTTTTAGGAAATCCTGATCTTATAAAAAAGAATCTATCTCCTAAGGTTTTATCTTCTTACGAAATCTTGGAGTATAATGCAGGGATCTATTCTATCAAAGAATGGTTCGGTATCCCTGAGATGAAAAATTTCGATCTGTTGGATATCCCACATTTTAACGCTCCTATAAAATTCTTAGATCGTTGTGTTGTCACCATTCACGATATTATTCCATTTAGAATGAAACAGTTCCATTCTTCTTTTTTGAAACAAGTCTATATGAAGTTTGTTTTCTTGCTCATAAGGAAGAAGGCCAAAAAGATCATTACGGTTTCCGATTTTACTGCAAAAGATATTACCGAAGTTTTTTCATTTTCCGCATCGCAAATGCGAACCATCCATAATGGTCTAGACCCAAAGATATTTTCTCCTAAAAGTGATTTAGAAAAGAAGAAGTTTCGGAAACAATATAAGTTGAAACCTGGATACTTGCTCAGCGTTGGCATTGGAAAGGAGCATAAGAATTTAGGATTTGTTCTTCAATCTCTCAAAAAACTTTGGTCCGAAAAAAAGATCAAAGTCGATTGGGTGATCGCAGGCTCCGGCGGAAAACTTCCTGAGTATTTGATAGAAGATGCAAAAGGTTGGGAAGACAGAATTAAATTAGTTCCTTATTTATCGGAACAAGAATTGGTTACACTATACTCTGCAGCCGGATTGCTTGTTTATCCTTCTTTATACGAAGGATTTGGATTTCCTCCTGTGGAAGCTCAGTCTTGCGGTTGCCCAGTATATTCTTCTAACTCGAGTGTTCTTCCTGAAATCCTGGAGGATACTGCATTCTTTTTTGACCCTAAAGATTCTAATTCTTTCGAAACAGGTTTAGTTAAATTATTAGATTCTCCCAAACTTCTAAGTTCTAAAACCAAAGCAGGTTTAAAAAATTCCAAGAGGTTTAATTGGAAAAAATCTGCAACTGAGGTTGTGGAAGTATATTTACAGTTAGTGAAGAATTGATTTAAGGATTTTTGAAGGAAGGTTTTCCGAGGGAAATTTTTCTTTCTTCTATTTTGAGTCGGATCGATTTTCTTTCGTCTTCCGTATACATGGTCCATCTACCGATCTCTTCTAAGGTGCGATAACAACCTTCGCAGAGACCGGTGTCATAGTCCATATTGCAAATTTTGATACATGGAGAACGAACAATCATCCTAGGAACTACTTGGTCTTTTGAACCTTCTTCTTATTTGACGTTGTTTTTTTCGGTTTTACTTTTGTGGATTTTGCAACCGGACCGCTTCCGTTTACATCCACCATTTGAGATAATTCGGTAAATAAAGAAAGTCCTGAAATTTTACCCGGAACGATCACGTGGGCCGCTCCATTGTTTCTAAGAACTTCCGCTTCTTTAGGATCATCCGTAGTTAGGATGATCTTAGGTTGGTGATGTCTACAGATACTTTTTAAGGACTCTAATAATCTTCGGTTTGTAGTTCCTTTTAAGATCATATCCGAAACAGTGCAGACAATATATCTTGCTTCTTCTATTCCTAAATGATGAAGGCTTTCCGGATTTGCTAGATCTCCGTATGCCCAGCGAATTCCTTTAGATTCCAAAGTTTGTCTATAGATCGGATTAAAATCCACTACTAACATTCTTTTGAGCCAAGATGGTTTACTTTCTTCTATACCGTCGATTAAACCTTGTGCGATCCTGAAATATCCTAATACTACGATATCTCTTTTTGTCTCTCCGGTGACTTGAGATTCTAAAGGTTCTTTGTTTTCTTTTACTCCGAATAGAGATAAGAATGCGATAATCCCTCTTGCGATCTTATCATTAAACAAGATCACATAAGTAGAGATAATAGAAGCGATGATCATGGAAGTAAGAACGATTGCTTGTAGATCTTTTCCTATATGTTCCTTTTGTACTCCAAGTGCTAAGATCACTAAAGAGAATTCAGAAATTTGTGCCAAGTTCAGACCTGCAACAATACCCGCTCTTAAACCTTTGCCGGAGAAAAATACGGTTGGAGCAACAATCAAAACTCTGCTCACTAAAACGAATCCTACTGCCAAGAATGCGAGACCTAAGTCGCTTGCACTCGGAGCTTGGATCTTCATTCCAAGAGCTACGAAGAATAATGTAATGAAGAAGTCCCTGATCCCGGAAAGTTTGCTGATTACATCCGCGCCATAAGGGAAAGCCGCAATACTCACACCAGCGATCAATGCTCCCATCTCTTTAGAAAGTTGAAGTTTTTCTGCAACACCGCATAAGAAGAAACACCAAGCGATAGAGGTGATTAAAACCAATTCAGGTTTAGAAGCCGCAAATAAGAAAAGTTTAGATAGAATAAAACGACTGATTAGGAAGGAGAATGCAACAAGAGCGATACCTTTAACCAACGATGTTAGCACATTTAGGACTTGAGGATCTTGCAGATCAGGTTGGATCCCCATAAAAAGAATGGCCCAAATATCTTGTAAGACCAAGACCCCAATCGTAAGTCGTCCTGCAACGGTACTGATCTCAAACTTATCATGAAGAAGTTTGACCACTATCATTGTGGAACTGAGAGAGAGTGCTATTGCAAAGTAAAGAAGATCAAAATTGCCAGGAGTAGGAGGGAAGAATGTGCGGAATGCAAACCAGGCTGCCGCAACACCCAAGAAGAATTGTAAAACTCCTAGGGCGAACATGGATCGTCCCATTCTGGCCAATTCTTTCAGATCGATCTCTAAACCGATGATGAACAATAAAAGGATCAAACCGATCTCTGAGATCAGTTCTATACTTTCTTCGCTTTTAACATAACCGATGGTTAGCTTTCCGCCTACATAAGGCCCGAATAACGGACCAATGATTAACCCTGCGACCACATAGCCCAAGACCAGAGGTTGTTTGAATGCTTTTGCTATGATTGCGAAGAGGGTCGCGAAAATAATACTAAGAGCGATATCAACTAATAGAGTAAGTGAATGATGTTCCATCTTGTCGGTATGAAGTCCCCTTAGATTAGTTTTATTGGAAGGATATTACAAAAAGAAATTATTAAATGAATATAGTCCATTCACTTTTTAATATGAATTTCGTATCCAGAGAATGAGGGAGCTAATACTTGAGAGGGAGTTCAGTCGTTAGACTTGAATAAGTCTTTCACTGCATCTTTTGCTTTGGATAAAGTATAATCTTCTCTGTCGATCAGTACAAAATCTAGATTCTCTTTTTCGATTCTTGCCAGCACTTTGGCGATGTCCGCGGGAGACTTTAAGTTAGTTGCAATATATTTGAATTTGGTCCCGCACTCAGGACAAGACTTGTCTTTAGTGTAGTTCAGTCCCAGATGTTTACATTTTCCACAAGTTCCGTACAGATCGTCTATGATCATCAGTTGAGAAGAAACTTCGCTTACGCTCAGTTTTTGCCAGACCCGGATGTACTTTTTGTCTTCAGCCGACATACTTTTAAAAAAATGAATTCGAAAGATTAGTCAAGGGTTTTACGGATTGTCTGAAGAATGAGAGAAGTCGCCTCTTCCAATTCAGCTTTGGAAATACAAAGAGGAGGAGCAAATCGGATCGTATGATCATGAGTTTGTTTTGCGAGAATTCCTGACTCTAATAATTTGTAGCAGATCTTTTTTGCTCTTGGTCCTGTCTCATCCGGGAAAAATTCCACTGCGTTTAATAATCCCTTTCCTCGAATCTCTTTTACCTTGTTAGGATATTCTGATCTTAGAGCTTGCAGGGAAGAACGAAATTCTGCTCCTCTTATATCCGAGTTCTCGGAGAGATTCTCATCTAATAAAACTTGGATGGCGGTTTTGGCTACCGCAGCAGCTAATGGATTTCCACCGAATGTGGAGCCATGGGTTCCAGGTTTTAAGGTAAGAATTATTTCATCAGAACCCAAAACGGCAGAAACAGGAAGAGTCCCTCCGGACAATGCTTTGCCTAATACGAGTAGATCCGGCTTTACATTCTCATGGTCTGCAGCCAAAAGTTTTCCTGTCCTTCCGAGACCTGTTTGCACCTCATCCAAGATCAAAAGTACATTGCGTTCAGAACAAAGTTTACGGACTTCTTTTAGATAACCTTCTCTCGGAACGATTACACCTGCTTCCCCCTGAATTGGTTCCACCATGAATGCTGCTACATTAGGATCTTCTAATTCTTTTTTTAAAGCTTCCGTATCATTAAACGGAATGATCGAAAATCCGGGAACAAAAGGTCCAAAATCTCCTCTGCTAGTAGGATCTGTGGATGCAGAAATTGCACCTATACTTCTTCCCCAAAAATTTCCGGAAGCAAAAACGATCTTAGCTTTGTCAGTGGGGATTTTTTTAACTTGGTATCCCCATCTTCTTGCGAGTTTGACGGAAGTTTCTGCTGCTTCTACTCCTGTATTCATTGGGATCATTCTATCGAATCCGAATGTATCACATAAAAATTTTTCCATAGGACCGAGTTGATCATTATAGAATGCTCTAGAAGTAAGAGTTAGTTTTTCGGATTGAGCCTTTAATGTTTCTATAATTTTAGGATGGCAATGCCCTTGGTTCACGGCACTGTATGCTGATAAAAAATCGAAGTATTTTTTTCCATCCATATCCCAAAGAAAGATACCTTTTCCTCTCTCCAATACAACGGGAAGAGGTTCGTAGTTAAATGCTCCGTACTCTTTTTCAGTATCGAAGTAAAATTGGGAAGTTTGCGTGTGCATCGTACTCGATTCTAACCGGTTCAAGAGTCACACAAGGAGATTTCGGTATTTTACCTTGACTTTTGTGTTTCAACTTGTTGAAATTTATTACATGCAATTCTCTTTTCCGAAAATATCCGCATCTTTACCGATCGTTTTTGCGATTATGTTCCTTACGAACTGTCTTTATACGAATATCAAATCTCCAGGTTGGTACTATTCTCAAAGTTATTCGGATGTAAGAGGAATGGAACCGGTAGGAAAATTAGAAGGTACATCCTGCGGAACTAGCTGGCTTTGGATGGTTTATACAGGAGACGAGAGTTACGAGGCCGCTGTGCAAAACGCGATCAAGGACAAAGCAGATCTTCTTTTCGATGTTCAAACGGATTATAGTTACAAATCTTTTATATTTGCTCTTTATTTTGAAAAATGTACCCGCGTAACCGGGATTGGAGTAAAACTTCCTCAAAGACTTTTGAAAAAAGAATGAAACTCATTTCTTACAAACGGATCTTTTTTCTAATTCTGATCTTCTTAGAGTTGGTCGGTTGTATTCAGATGGGCGGTGCAAACAAGGCCTTGGTCCGGAGAAACCCGGAACCATTTCCTACCGGTCTTGGAATTCCTCCCGACAATGATGTTCATTTGAATGGAGCAAATTTCAGAGATCCTTCTATTCATTATGGAGAATCTTCCACTAAATTGAGGACCGGCGGTTTTGACGGTTATATTCGAACTACAACTTCTCTTCCCCATAAGGATATGTTCCATGCGTCGTTAGATGGTTGGGATTGGTCCGAGCATAGGATCGTAAAATTCGAAGGAGAAAGCAAAGGTTGCCAATTCGGTGTACGTTTGTTTCTTCCAATTAAACGAGGGTCTAACGATGCATTCATTCCGATCCACTTTACCTTCGGGAACAAAAGTTTTTACCAAGAATTGGGCGAGCAGATGAAGTTGAATTCTATTGAAGCCTTATTCGATAGTAGGCTGGACGTGGAGTACACCGCCTATATCTTCGGATTATTCAGAAGAAAATGTCTGAGGTTTCAAAGTTATGGCATCCAAAAATTCTAACTCTATTCCATTATTCTTATCTTCGATATTAGGTTTTTTAGCAGTAGCTCTAGGTGCATTCGGAGCACACGGATTAAAATCAATATTAACTCCAGACTTACTGGCTATCTACGAAACAGGAGCAAGATATCACCTCATCCATGCGGTAGTTTTGCTCGTGCTAGCAGTAAATGGAAAACTTTCGGAATCTAAGTTTAGAAGGATCGGTTTTTGGCTGATCTTTAGCGGGATCTTGATCTTCTCTGGTTCATTATATGCACTTTCTTTAACCGGGATCAGAGTTTTAGGTGCAATTACTCCTTTTGGAGGATTAGCATTTTTGTCCGGCTGGGCTTCTATCGCTTATTCTGCTTTTTCAGATAAAGAATAAATTCTCTATCTAGTAATATGGAAATTAAAATCCGTATTACCGAAAGTTCCGTACAATCTTAACCAAATCGGGAGTAACATTTCCGTTGCTCTCGCGCCGGTAATATCTCCTAGGTCGATAATATTCTTCCAACCGAAATCTTTTGCTAAAAGATCTGAAACTTTCTTTTTAGCATCCGGATCGTTTCCACAAATAAACACATCATGTTCCCCCGGGACTCCGGAAGCATTTACCATAATCGTACAATTCATTGTGTTCAATGTTTTGACCACTTTCAGGTCCGGAAAAGATTTTTGGATCGTTTCACCCAATGAGTCATTGGTTCCGAAGATTAAACCGGGCGGTCTTCCTTTTGAAAAATCGAGTGCGTTAGCAAGATCCACTAAAACTTTTCCTTTAAGAGTTTCTTCGCCAGCGGACTTTAAAACTTCTACGCTGATCTCTCCTTTGGTACAATTAAATAAAATGTCTCCAAAAGAGGCAGCATCCTTAAAGGTCCCTTGAGAAGCTTTACTCCCAGATCTAGAAACCCACCCCGCCGCTTTTTCATTTGTGGCAGAACGAGATCCCATTTTTACCTCGTGTCCTTTTTCGATTAGTTTACTGCCGATGGTTTCTCCTACCATTCCGGTCCCTAAAACTCCGATCTTCATTTATTTCTCCGAAGGTATTGATCTCAAAATCGTTAAACCGGATCAGTTTAACTGTTCTTAGACAAAAGATCCAATGTATTGTTCTTTCTGTATTGGAAAAAAGAAATAAAACTGTCACTGTATTCTCTTTTAAGAATAGGGAATGATACGAATGAATATGAATACCGAATATACGATTTTCCAGATAGATGCATTTACTGATTCCTTATTCAAAGGAAATCCCGCAGCAGTTGTTCCTTGGGAAGGAGAATGGTTACCAGATTCTAAACTAATCGATCTAGCGGCGGAGAATAATTTATCGGAGACTGCATTCTTTCGTCCCAGGAAAGAAAGAGGAGAATATGATCTAAGATGGTTCACTCCAGGTGTGGAAGTGGATCTTTGCGGGCATGCGACTCTTGCGACTGCTTTTGCAATTTATGAAGCTGTCGAAAATAGATCCGATATTTCTACCTTAAAGTTCCATACAAAGAGCGGTATTTTGGAAGTGCTTAGAGAGAATGAGAAATATTATTTAGATTTTCCTGCGAGGCCTCCGATTAAAACGGAATATTCTCCCGATGATGTGGCTTCTTGTTTTAATATAAAAGCAAAAGAGATTTTGAAGGCACGAGATATCTTATTCGTTTTTGAAAAAGAATCAGATATTCGAGATCTAATTCCAAATCATGAAGCATTGAAGAAACTTCCATTCTTTGCCGCAATTGTTACCGCGCCGGCAGATAGTGGGAAGCCCTATGACTTTGTTTCCAGATTTTTTGCTCCCGCTAAAGGAGTTCCGGAAGATCCTGTCACCGGTTCATCTCATTGTACATTGATTCCGTTTTGGTCGGATAGATTCGGGAAGAAGCAATTGAATGCGTACCAAGCTTCTGCAAGAGGGGGACATTTGATCTGTGAAAAAAGAGGAGAAAGAGTTCGCATAGGAGGAAACTGCAAACTGTATCTTAAGGGTTTCTTTTATATAGAGTAAAAGTTTTACTTGTAAGATTTATTCTTCAAACCTGAATCCAAAATTTGTAATATCTTTTCTGCTTCTTGTAGAGCATTATTCTTATCAATTTGTAATAAAGGATTATTCAGTTGGCATTCATTCAGAAGAACTGAATATCCGTGAACCAAGGACCAAGCAGCAGTTGCCATGTCTCTTGCTTCGAATTTATTCACCTTCTGAGATTCACAGAGCAGTATAGTTTCCCAAAGTTTTAAAAAAGAATTTTTACCTGCCTCCATTAGATCTTCTAAATCGCCAACAGGCCCAAGATCTATATGCCACATTGCTCTATAATAGCCGACATTTTCTAAACAAAAAGAAATATAAGCAATACCTAGTCGTCTCAATCGATCAAACGGATCGGAAGGAGAAGAAGCATTCTCCGCTTTTGTAAACTCTTCCGTAATTTTTATAAATCCATCTTTGGAAATTTGGGCTAGAAGATCTCTATGAGAAGGGAAATGTCTATAGGCTGCGGCATGACTAACTCCTGCTTCTCTTGCGATCTCTCTGATGGTAAATGCGGAATCTTTACTGATCTCTAAACGTTTTAGGGCCAGTGCTTTTAGGGTTTCTGCCAGATTCCCATGATGATAGGAACCCTCCGGCTTTTTCATTTTTTTCTTCGCGGGCATAAGAAATTTCCTAAAATATGTTGACGTTGGTAACATTTGGTGTTACCGGTAGTAACATTCTCGGACCGACAATAGATTTTTCAAGTAAATCCTGAAACAAAACGGGAAATTAAGAGGTTTTATGACTCCAGAACTAACATTCAAACTAGCCAGCAATTTTGCAATTATAGGCTGGTTATTACTTGCAGGTCTGTCAAATGCTAAGGTAACCAAATTATTGGTAAGGAACGGGGTTTGGCCTTTGATCCTTTCCGGATTGTATTTGCTGATACTTGCATTTCATGCAAGAGGAGGATTCGATTTCGGATCCTTAGAAGGCGTGACTAAACTCTTTGCTAATCCTTGGATATTGCTCGCGGGTTGGGTTCACTATCTTGCATTCGACTTATTCATCGGAATTTGGGAAACTAAGGAAGCTGAGTCATTAGGGATCTCCCGATGGATCCTCATTCCTTGTTTGTTTTTCACACTGATGTTCGGGCCAATCGGTTATTTATTATTTCAAATCGTTCGTTGGAGAAAAGGAGGAAGCCATGCAAGCATCTAACGTTTTATATCCGAATCATTCTCAGTCGGAAGGGTTTTTCAGTAATTTAAGAAAGAATAGAAGTTTAAGTTTTTATACTGGGTTGGTATCTTTAATTTTAATACCAGTTTATCTTCTTCTTTCCCAACTAGATCCAAGAACTGTTATGGGAATCAATACTTGGATCAAGCCGATCAAGTTTGCGGTTTCGATCTGGATCTTTCTTTGGACAATGGCTTGGTTTTTGGAACAGCTTAAAGATTTTCCTGTTTTTAGAGATAGAATGGAGAAGTATTTCGTAATTGCTCTCTCGGTGGAGTTAATACTGATCACTTTGCAGGCGGGGAGAGGTGTTCAATCTCACTTTAATAATTCTACTATTTTAGATTCGATTATATATGGGATCATGGGACTTTTTATCTTTCCTATGATGGTAGTGCCGATCTTAATGGATCGAAAATTCAAACTTCTAAGTTCAAAATTGGATACTAGGATCTTAATCTCGATTCGATTTTCTCTTTGGATCTTAGCAATCGCTTCTATCATTGGGTTTTTTATATCTCAAAGATTGGCCCATGCTGTAGGAGTTCTTGACGGGGGTCCTGGATTGCCTCTTGTGAATTGGAGTGTTAATGGTGGAGATATTCGTATCGCTCATTTTGTCGGGATACATGCTTTGCAAGTTCTTCCGTTATTTGCCTTCTTTGCTATCAAACAAAGTTGGAACATTTTAAGTGTTAAAATTGTTTCTATAGGTTATGCAATCTTGGTAGGAGCAGTTTTTGTAAATGCAATGTTTGGTCGTCCTTTGATCTAAGGAATTCCATGGTTTCTAAAAAACCCAAACAAACTAAAGATAGTTCCGAGATCATTTCGGAGATTTTAAAACCTCATACAAAAAAGGTTTTAGAGATCGTGAACTCACTAAGGAACAAGATCAAAAAGGAATTTCCTGAGTTTGGAGAAAGAGGTTATCCGGTTTGGAAGGCAATCGGCTTTAGAGATAAAAACTCTGGCTATGTTTGCGGTATCTTTCCATTTTCAGAAAACGTACGTTTGATCTTTGAATGGGGAATTTTACTCAAAGATCCTGATAGTATATTATTAGGAGATACAAAACAGATCCGTTATTTGGAATATTCTTCTAGCAAAGAAATAGATATAAATTCTATCAGAAACTTTCTGGAGCAAAGCTTGGGATTGCCAAAAGGTAAAAAAGAAAAAGAAATGATCATAGAAAGTATAGGTCTTGTTAAAAAGACTAGTTCTAAATAAAGACTAAGCTCTTTCCGTTCCGAAATAAAATTTTCCCTGTTTGCGGATTAGATTTCTTTGGATCAATCCGTCTGCAATGATGAGTAGACCTTGGGCCGCAGCATGTTTCTTTTCATCCGGAACATCGTTTTGTTTGGACATCAGTTCATGAACAAATGCTCTACGTTTTGCATCCATCACTCCTAACATGGAGCCGCAAACTTTTTTATCTCCTACCAAGAATGCAAGTGCCAAGGTTTGAGGAGGAGTCTCGTTGCATAAATAAAACAATGCAAGATTATCAAAGAAGGACAATTCTTCGAAGGACTTTAGAGTTAACTCTTCCTTATCTTCTCCGCTCATACTGACTCCTGTTCTTTGATCTTAGAATCCAAATATTCAACCAAGTATTTGGAATTTGGTTCTTCTCCGGTTGCTTGTCGGATCAGTTCCTTTGCATCCAAACTTCGACCCTTACTGTGAACATGTTTTCTGAGCCAATCAAGGAGAGAAGAAGTTTCTCTGTTTTTCAATTCATCCTTAAACTTAGGATTTTGTTGGACGAAGGCGGAATAAAGTTGGGCGGCGTAAATATTTCCTAAAGAGTATGTAGGAAAATAACCGAAGGCCCCGCCGCTCCAATGCACATCTTGTAAAAATCCTTTAGAATCATCCGGAACTTCTACGCCAAGCAAAGACTTCATTCCATCTTTCCAAGCTCCCGAAAGATCTTTTAACGCGAGTTCTTTTTTGAAGATCGCTCTCTCAATTTGAAATCGTAAGATCACATGTAGATTATAAGTAATCTGGTCTGCTTCTACACGAATTAAAGAAGGTTTAGATTTATTCACAAAAGAATACAATTTAGAAAAAGGAAGAGAGGATTCTGAGATACCTAAGTTCTTCAGAAATAATGGATAGATCCCTTCCCAAAATTCCCTAGACCTTCCCACTTGGTTTTCCCATAGACGACTTTGGGATTCGTGAACACCTAAAGAAACAGAATCTTTTAAAGGAGAAGGACCTCCTACAATCAAGGAAATCCCCGCTTCATATAAAGCGTGACCTGTCTCATGTAGGACAGAATATACAGAAGAAAGTGGATCCGATTCTTCGTAACGTGTGGTGATCCTCTTATCAAAAGAACCTAAAGAAGTGGAGAATGGATGAGCACTTGAATCCAAGCGAAATCCATTCTCGGGTAACCCCAAAAGAACAGGAAGACTTGTATTAAAAGGAATTTGAGAATCGATTGGAAAATTTCCCTCAAAAGGAAATGTTGCGTCCTTTGCTTTTGCGATCAAGGGCACTAAAGATTTTCTAAGATCTGCAAATAAAACTTCTAGTTCTGCTGCTTTTGCTTCAGGTTCATATTCATCTAAAAGAGCGTCATACGCTTCCGTAGAATAACCGAAATAATCAGCCTTCTGAAAAACAAGGTCCACGATCTTTTGCAAGATTGGAAGAAAAGAAGACGCATCATTCTTCTTTCTTGCATCCACCCAGATAGAATGTGCCTGGCTTGTGAGCTTAGAAAATTCTTCTACCCAAGAGATTGGCAGACAAGAAGAACGATCTAGATCTTTGAATAATAAATTCAGTTCTCTTTCTCTAAGAGATTTACCGGGAGCATCGGTACGGGAGTTTTCTTCCCTGGCTTTCTCGGCCAAACTTCGAAATGAATCTCCGATAAAAGATTTATGAGCGAGTCCAGAGAGAAAACTAAGTTGGTCTCCTCTTTCACTTAAACCGTCGCTTGGGATGCCGATTTCCATGTCCCAATGCAATACACTTCCAATGTTTCTTAGATGATAGATATTACGGAATTCATCCCGATAGGCCTTGAAAGCCGGAAGGATATTTTCCCAATTTTGAAGCTCGGATTCCCACATACTTAAAAAACATTCTTTTCGATTGACATCTCGCTCACCAACCAAAAACTGACTTTTGTCTATCGCGGGCATGGTGTAATGGCTAGCACCGTAGCCTTCCAAGCTTCTAGTGAGGGTTCGAGTCCCTCTGCCCGCAAAATTCCCCCTTTAATTCAAAACGAAATTTCCATGTTCTTCAAGAAGCTTCTTTCTGCAACATGTCCGCAGCAAAAGCTTCTTCCAATTGACGGACAGCATTTTTGGAATATGCGATCAGTTCTTTTTCGTTATGTCTAAGCTTGAATTGATCCTTGACCATTTTCTCATCATAATCCCTGAACTTTTGGATGAAGTATTTTACTTCCGAAGGTAAGAATCCCAGATCTTTTAAAGTTTCTTCAGCAAGTTCTAAGGAAGAAGCAAACGTATCTCTTCGTATCGTTTCAATGCCAAGTTCCATCAGATCAAAATAGTGGGATCTATTTCTTGCTCTTGCGATAATCCTTAAGTTCGGGAAATTTTCCTTAGCCATCTTGGCAATTTTTACGGATAACTCTGCATCTTGGATCGCGAGTACAAGTATCTCCGCGTGGGCAGCTCCTGCTGCAGTTAATAGATCTAGTCTGCTTGCATCTCCATAATAGATCTTATGACCGAATTTTCTGGCGGCATTGACTTGGTCTGCGTTATGCTCTAATGCAGTGAACCTAATTTTATGCAGATATAACATCCTGGAAATGATCTGTCCGACCCTTCCAAAACCGGCGATGATTACGCGATTTTTTTCATAAATAGGATCTGCCGGTCTTTCTTCCTCTTCATGCAAATAAGGATCTATTACTTTTTCTTTAATGATCCCTGCAAAAGGAGTGAGTATCATAGAAGCAGTAACGATTACGATAGAATAATCTGTAGTTTCTTTGGAAAGAAGACTAAGCTGGGCTGCCACATTCAAGATCACGAATGCAAATTCTCCACCTTGAGAAATACTGACTGCAAGATTGGAAGAAGAATCAGAAGTAAGTTTTGCAATCTTTCCTAAAACAAAAAGAACAAGCCCTTTGATGGACATTAGCCCGAATGCAAGGCCGAAAATCAAAAATGGATGATTGATCAGAATTTCCAAATTCATGGACATTCCAACTGCAAGGAAGAATAGGCCTAATAGTAATCCTTTAAAAGGTTCTAAGTTTGCTTCTAACTCATGTCTGTATTCGGAATCGGCAAGCAGTACACCTCCTAAGAAAGAACCGAGTGCCATCGAAAGCCCTACCTTTTCCATTGCAAAAGAAACTCCAAGGACCAATACCAAAGAAAGAGCTACGAAAATTTCATGATTTCCCGTAGCTGCGATCATTCTAAAAAGAGGTCTCATCAAAAAGCGACCGCTCAAAATAACTAAAAGAATGGCCGTAATAGCAGTTCCTAATTTATAAAAATTTAATCCACTATGTGCGGTTTGTCCCGGTTCCAAAGCTGCTAACGGAAGAATTGCCATTACAGGGATCACTGCTAAATCTTGGAAGAGAAGGATCGCAAATGCGGATCTTCCGTAAGAAGTGTTGAGTTGGTTTTTTTCCGCTAAAGATTGAAGAGCAAATGCAGTGGAAGAAAGTGATAAACTCACTCCTAAAATAATCGAAGAAACAAATCCTAACTGAAATAGATAACCGATCAATCCGCCTAAGAAAATTGAAGAGACCGCAACTTGGAAAAATCCCATTCCGAAAACGGGTTTTCTAAGCACCCAAAGAGTCTGAGGTCGGAGCTCCAACCCGATCAGAAAAAGAAGAAGGACCACTCCGAATTCAGCGAAATGCAAAATTTCACTCCCGCCGGTCACGAGTCGGATCCCATGAGGTCCGATCAAAATTCCCCCTACGACATAACCAATAATCGACCCTATTCCCAATTTTTTGAAAATAGGAACACAAAGAACGGCCGTGCTAAGTAGAATAATGGCAGTAACGAGTAGACTTTTCTCTTCCATCAATGCTCTTCCTTTTGATTTGGGTTAATTTTCATTAGACATTTTACGGATAGGTAATAAAACCACTTTTCCTGCGTATGATTCTTCTTCTCAAACTGGAAAACGCTATAATTATTTAGGAATAATATGAGGAAAAATTGGTTTCTTCATTAGATTCGCGTTAAGAAATATCTATCGGGCAAAAATGAGTGGATGATAATCAATTCACAAAAAATCAAAAATTTATGATCTGCAAATCAAGATTGCCCAAATTCTTTTTTTTACTTTGTGTTTATTTGTTTTCCGGTACACTTTTCTCTCAAGATGTAAAGACTCAAGAGACGTCCGGCAAACCTAAAGGCAAGGCCGTTCAAAGTAAGGAAGAAAATCTCAAAACAGATGTTCAAACTTCTTCTGAAACAAAAGAAGAAGAGGAAGAAGGATCTAAAAAAGAGGAACTGAATCCTAAAAAGAAAGATGATCTGGTGATCCCGATCCAGTTCGGTTTCTTTATCGATGGTTATTATAATGCAAGCTTAAACCGACCTGCCTCCAAAGAACTCTTATATACGACCCAAGCAACACGTACGAACGAATACAATATCAACCTGGCCTATTTGGACGCAAAAGTAGAGACTGATAAATATAGAGGCAGATTCGCAGTCCAATTCGGTACATCTGTTGTCGCGAATTATTCTGGAGAAGGGACCACAGGCAAAACTTCTAACGAAACATCTATTCGGAACATGCAAGAAGCTTATGGAGGTGTTCGATTAGGAAAATCCACCTGGCTGGATGCGGGAATTTATTTCGGGCATCTAGGATACGAATCTTGGATCTCCCATGAGAATTTTGTTTATACTCGTGCATTCTCCCTGGACTACGTTCCATATTATGTTTCTGGTGCAAGGTTGAGTGGAAAGATCAGTGATAAAGTTTCTTACCAGCTTCATTTGAATAATGGATACCAAGTAGTTACAGACAATAATAAAGATATTTCTGGAGGTTTCCGATTGGAATGGAACCCCTTGGGAAACTTGATGTTTCGTTGGAATACTTTTATAGGAAATGAACAACCGACTACTACTCCGAAAGAAACCAGATATTATAATAATTTTATCGCTGAATGGAAACCATTCCAACGACTTACATTAGCGTCTTCTTTTGACGTGGCATATCAGGAAAGAGCAAGCAGGGAGGATCTAGTTTATACTTCTGAAGGTCCCATCTACATTCGTCGAGATGGTACTGCATTTAGACAAATCTATGTTGGAAACTTATGGCTTGCATATCGATTCCTACCTGACTGGAGAATCGGTGTTCGATTAGAAAGATACTTAGATCGAGAACAAATGATCGTGGTAACAAATACCAAAGATGGTTTTCAAACAAGCGGTGCGACGGCTACTTTAGATTATAATCCGGATCCTGCCATTTTGGTGAGATTTACCTACCAATATAGAAGATCCATGGATTCCATTTACCCCCATGAGAATAATACCTCCAAACTAGACCGTATGTTCATATTCTCCCTTTCTCTTAAAATTTAGAATTTTTCTAAAAAAGATTGAACAAAATTAAATTGTATGCAATCTATTTAACATGTAATTAGGAGGTGCCCGCCCGTGGCCCAGAATTTATACGAACTAACCGCTACTTTAAACAACGGATCCGAAAAGAAATTACAAGATTATAAGGGAAAGGTCTTATTGATCGTTAATACCGCGAGCCAATGCGGATTTACGCCTCAATACAAAGGACTTCAGGAAATGTACGATAAGTACAAAGGAAAAGGTTTGGAAATATTAGGATTCCCTTGTGACCAATTCGGACACCAAGAGCCAGGGAGTGACGCTGAGATCCAAAGCTTCTGCCAAGTAAACTTCGGGGTGAATTTTCCTCTTTTCAAAAAGATAGAAGTAAACGGGGACGGAACTCATCCTGTTTATCAATATTTAAAAAAACAAGCTCCAGGACTTTTGGGAAAATCAATTAAATGGAACTTTACCAAGTTCTTGATCGATAAACAAGGAAATGTGATCAAAAGATTCGCTCCGATGACTCCTCCGGAAAAACTGGATAAACAGATCGAGGAACTTCTTTCCAAGTGAATTACGAATCCTTAAAGTTAGAGAAACAGATCTGTTTCCCGCTTTACGCTTCTTCCAGAGCGGTGACTGCATTATATAGGCCGCTTTTGGAGGAGTTCGATCTTACTTATCCTCAATATCTTGTTCTTCTGGTCCTTTGGGAAACGGATAGAATTCCTCTAAAAGAAATAGGGGAAAAATTATTTCTGGATTCAGGGACCCTAACTCCTCTTCTCAAAAAAATGGAATTCGCCGGACTTTTGACTAGAGATAGATCCGATCAGGACGAGCGTTCTCTTGTGGTTAGCCTAACTACAAAAGGAAAAAAATTGCAAAAAAAAGCGGTTTGTATTCCGGAACGATTGTTGGAAGAATCAGGTCTCACCGCTGAAAAGGTGCAAGGCCTGAAACGCGATCTGGACGACCTTCTTATTATCCTAGAGCAAAAATTAAGAAATTCGGCGTGACAAATCCGTTTTATCGAAAACTATAGAGCCGCTTTTTTAAATAGTGCGCTCGCGCTAAGGAGTTAAGAATGAAACGCCAGTTATCCGCAATATCATTTGCTGCGGTACTTATTTTCGGAGCTTGTTCTTCGGACCAAAAAAAATCGGAACATGCTTACGTTCCGAATTCGGACATTCGTGTTGTAGAAGCCAATATGGTTAAAGAAGGAGATAAAAGAATTAAAGCAGAAGCTGTTTTAGGAACTCCTACTTTTGAAGAAAACACCCAAGACGGATCTGTTTTAGAATGGTATTTTGAATCTACTACTTATCAAAAGAATTCTTACAAAACTCTCGCAGAAAAACCTTCCAGAATAGATGACAGTACAAAGTATATCAAAGTCATCGTAGATAAAAAAGGTGTGATCAAAAAGTACGAATACAAACTCTAATTCGAACTTAGGCTTACGAAAAAGGCCGCGATTTCAGCGGCCTTTTTTATTTTCAGATATCGTCTTCCATTAGATCGATCCCAGTAAATCCTAAAAGAAAATCTAAAAATTCCCCAAAGTTGAATCCTAGTCTAATACCGTATCGAATTGAAATATAGAACTCCACTTCAAATAAAAATGCGGAAGGATAATCATCTTTATTTTTAGGGTTTTGGGCCAAGAATGTCTGGATGGCCTCGTTCCTTTTTTGCGGATCTAAGCTTTCTAAATATTTTCGAAAGAAAGCTTCCTTCTTGGCCTTTCTTCTTTCGGAGACTGGATTATTATAAAAACGTAAATATCTAATCTCGTAACTTTTAGAATTTAATCTTTCGTCAGAAAGTTCCGGAGTAGGATTAGGGTCTTGTTCCGATTCAGGATTTTCGGGAAGTAATAGGAAATTATCGTTCGTTTGGGAATTTGGTGCGGTTGTTTTTGTTTCTTCTTTTTTGGGAGAAGTTTCCGTCGGAGGCATGGAGTGAAACTTCTCCCCTCCTAAAAATCCAAAGATCAATTGTTGAGATCTATAAGGTCCGTAAGTCCCGCCTCTTAATCCATATCCGGTTCCTAAGTCTCTTTTTCCAGGTTCAGATTCTCCGCCTTGAAAAACAAATCCAGTTGCAAGAGGTCCTATTCTAACTCCGATCCCGTAACCAGGAGTTTCTACTCCTGCAGTGAAAACGTCTCCTAAATCTTTTTTTCGATGAGACCAGTATGTTGAACAATCGATCACTATAAGGCCCAAAAGAAAAATACAGAAAAAATGTATGATGAGTCTTTTTTTCATTTCGGGAAATAGTCTGACTTTAGTCGCCAAGATCGGCTTTCCGCTAAGCTCTCGGTTTCATCAGGAAACGCAATCGTAAAAGTGGAGAAATTTTATTGGTTTTCTTCCTCTAGTCTTATTGAAAAGTATCCCGATATAAAAATTAAAATTGGAATGAATAGATGAGCGAATTGGAAGAAACTCGAGTCCGTCATAAAAACATCGCCGTCTTCGGAGGCGGGCCGATGGGAGTTCATCTTTCCGTATCATTGGCAGAAAGAGCGGATCGACTTTTTCTTTGGTACTTCGATAAGAAGAAAGCTGATCGTCTCCAAAAAGATAGATCTGCCGAATTATTGGAAGAATTTGTTCCGCTTGCTGACAATATTATCGTTACAAACGATTTTGATTTTTTATCGCAAGGTTCTTGGATTATCGTTATCGCAGTTCCTTCCAGACAAAAAGAAAGTGTGATCGACAGGATCTCTTCTTATCTTTCAGAACAAGAAGAACATACGATTATTTCTTTTACCAAAGGTTTAGTCTCCACTTCTACTCGTAAAAAAACAAACGCTATTACTTTCTCCGACTATGTCATCAGAGTTAGAGAGATGAAAGAAAACCTGAACATGGAATATGTTGCTGTGGCAGGGCCGAACCTTCTTGCCGAGATGGCAAAAGGAAAACATAGCTTCTTCTCTATTGCGTCCACGGGAGAAAGAGCTTCCGAGATCATGGAAGATCTTTTTTCGGGACCCAGAAATCATATTAAAACTTTTGAGGATATTCGAACCCTAGAGTTATTCGGGGTGATGAAAAATCCGATCGCGATTGCTTGCGGTCTTGTAAACGGAATTCCAGAATGTGGATCCAATTTTGAAGGTGAACTGATCAGTTTAGGTTTTTCCGAAATAATAACTCTACTAAATGCTTTGGAACTTCCCATAAAACCTGCGATGGAATTCGGGCTTGCAGATCTGATTACCACGGCAACTTCCAGAGCTAGCCGGAACAGAGCTTATGGACAAAGATTTATCCGCAAGTTGATCTCAGGAGAAGATTCTCCGAACCTACTCGAAAGAATAGAACTCTTCTTAAATCCAAAAGAATTCATCCAAAAAGAAATGAGCCAGAGTGAAACACATGTAGAGGGAGCCTATGCACTTTCCACAATTTTGGATCTGGCGGAAGAGAAAAAAGTGGAACTCCCACTTTTCACTACTCTCTTTGAAGTTCTTACAAGAAAAGTTTCTCCTACGGAAATGATCCGATTCGTTTCTAAATCTACTAGCGACGATATCAGAAATATTTCTAGAACCGCTCGTAAAAGATTCGGATTGTCTCTTGCGTCCGGGAAGGAATTCCAACAAGCGCTAAGAAGAAGGGTGCTTCGACATGTTCATTCTCAACCTGGATTGTCGGATCGGATCCTCAAGCAGTCTGGATTGCAGATCAAATCTTTGGAAAAAAGATATTCTGAGGCAGTGGAAACTGAAGCAGGAACAGATCTGATGCTTCTTCCAAGAGAGATTGAACTGTGGAAAGAAGCGGAAGTCGCGTATGAGAACGGAAAGAGTAGGAACTTGGATCGTCTTGTGGAGTTTTATGTTTCCGAGATTGCGGATGAATACAGCCCGCTTTTCAGAGAATCTCTTATTCATTTAGTAGCTCCTGCACGTTTTGCAATAGGTGGTTTTAAGCCCGGAGGAGGACTTCCTAAGATCGGTGGTAATATAAAAGAGATCAAGGCTCTCGCTTCCAGATATGATATCTTATATACTCCAACTCATAGATCTCATTTGGACTCTATCGAAGTCGCCTTTGGTTTGAGATGGTTAGGTCTTCCTGTTCCGAGATATGCTGCTGATAAAAAAGTAATGGGAACTCCCGGACTTGCCAGGGTTTTAAAATCCTTGGGTGCATATATGGTGGATCGAAAAAGGAATCGAAACCTTCTTTATTTAGAATGTTTGACTCAATATTCAACAATGATGTTAGAAGCTGGAATTCCAACATTGGTGTATCCGGAAGGAACAAGATCCAGAACCGGCGGTATCATTCCGATCAAGACAGGAATTCTTTCTACATCTGTGGAAGCATTTAAACATACAGGGAGCGAAGTGATCGTAGTTCCTATCGTTCTTTCTTACGAGAATGTTCCGGAAGACGTAGAGTTTGCGGGAAAAGACGCTCATCTTTCCTTTAGAGATTTCTTATTTAAAAGAACAGAAGTCTATATGGATCTCTGCGAACCAATTCCGGTCTCTAGATATATCCAAGAAGACGATCCTACTCTTTCTATTTCTATGGAAATCTCCAGGTCTTGGCAAGCTCATCATAAAATTCTTCCAAACCATATAGTTGCAAAACTTTTGATGGAAGCAGGTGGAGAGATCAGCATCTCCGATCTTAGTAAGATGATAGAAGAAATGATCCTAACTAGAAAAGGAAATTATCTGACAAAGGATGTTTCGGAAATTTTGGACCGAGGACTTAAGGTTCTAAATTCTAGAAAGTTTATTAAAAAAGAGAACGGCCAGATCAAGGCATTAGAACCTGAACTTCTACAATATTATGGAAATATGGTACCGGACCCGACATAGTCGGGCCGATTTTGTTTTAATCTACTTTAATCTTAGATGTGATCAATACCGCTCTTTTACGAAGCATAGAAATGGATTCATCCTTATCTGAATATGTGAGCGCCACTCCCATTCTTCTATATTTTTTTGTGATCGGTTTTCCAAAAATTCTAAGATCAGATTCAGGCATTTCACAGGCCTTATCCAATCCTTGGATATTTGGGACCTGACCTTCCGTTTGAGCGAGAATGACGGCGCTTGCTCCTCTTCTTACCAAAAGAATTTCAGGAATTGGAAGACCTAAAACAGTTCTAACATGTAATTCGAATTCATTAAAACTTTGTGTGCCTGCCAAGGTAACCATTCCAGTATCGTGAGGTCTGGGGGAAAGTTCCGAAAAATAAACATCGTCTTTAGTTAAGAAAAATTCTACTCCCCAGATACCTGCGCCACCAAGTTCTTTCGTGACCTTCTCCGCCATTTCTTGAGCTGATTTAAGCTGAGAATCGCTGATCTCTGCAGGTTGCCAACTTTCTTGATAATCTCCTCTTTCTTGTCTATGACCGATAGGAGGACAGAACAGAGTTCTTCCTGATTTTTGGGTTACAGTTAGCAATGTGATCTCAGATTCGAAAGAGATAAATTCTTCTACTATTATTTCCGAAGCGCCAGTTCTTCCTTTGGTTTGAGAAGCGACCCAAGCCGGTTCAATATCGGATTCGGTTTTGATTACGGACTGCCCTTTTCCGGAAGAAGACATCAAAGGTTTTACGACACAAGGGATTCCTATGGTTGCAATTGCTTCTTTCAATCCTTCCAAGGTCGAAGCGTATTTATACTTTGCAGTTTTTAAATCTAAGGTTTGGGAAGCAAGATCTCTGATTGCCTTACGGTTCATCGTAAAGTTAGCAGCCTTTGCGCTGGGAACTACTTGGTACCCTTGTTTTTCATACTCGTAGAATCTTTCGGTTCGGATCGCTTCAATTTCCGGAACGATCAAATCCGGTTTGTGTTTGGCAACGACTCGATCTAATGCGTCCCCATCCAACATATCAATGACTTCTTTTTCATGAGCGACCTGCATTGCGGGAGCTCCGTCGTAACTATCGACTGTAATTATATATTGGCCTAATCTTTGGGCTGCGATTACGAATTCTTTTCCAAGCTCACCTGAGCCAAGCAGAAGTATTTTCTTTCTCATAGGTTATTCTAAGAGAATTTCAGAATGGGAAGCAGAATGGAAAGGAAAAAATGAATACTTGGCCCATTTGCAACGAATACAAACGGACCTTAAGCTGTTTACTTTTTCTTTTTAGTGACCACGTCAAAGTTTTTGTATTGGATATATTCTACTTCGGAAACATTCAAACGGAAGATACCTTTGGTAGAATGTACCAACATGGTATTTCCTACTTGAGTCACTACTGCTCCATATAGAATTGTTTTGTCCAATTTATGAATGGATTCTAAAACGCTGTAATATTTTTTGATCTCTTCTTCGGAGTCTAGTTTTCGAGAACTAGCATCCGATTCCACTTTGTCCAAAGCGATATTCAGTTTTTCACCCTGGTCCTTTTCTATTTCTTTCGTTAAGGACTTATTGTTTAAACTGCCGGAGATCAAATCCTCATCTACTTTTACTAAGGTTTCCAGATCCGCACTTTCTCTAGGATCTCTTTCGAATTTTCCTTTTTGAACGGAGCGCATTAAATCGCTTCTAAAACTTTCGATACTCTGAGCGATTGCCGCATCATCCATTCGATTCAAGATTGTTTGTGCGAGTTGGTCGAATTCAGGTTTAACTTCCGCCTCTTCTTCTTCAGAGATCACAATCTCGTTTTCTTCCAACAACTTCTGGAACTTTTGATAGTTTGGATTTTCTGCAATTTTATCTGCGAGGATTTCCTGGCTGACTGGAGCCTTTAAGGTCATGGCAACCATTCCCTCATAAACCTTAATCTTCGGAAGTGTGCCTTGTACTACTTCGAAGGAGAATGCAGTTCCTCGAACACCTGCGATTGCAGTTGGTGTGGAAATTTTGAACTGTTCCTTTCGGCTCAACTTATTTGTTTTTACCAGAAGTAGTCCCGTTTTCACTGCAAGGGAAGTTTCTTCCGAATGATCTCCGTGAAGAGAATCAATGCTTAGATTTGTATAAGGTTTTAAACGGATTACATGGCCCAGTCCAGTTTGTAAGTCTAAACTTCCACTGTTTGTTTTGATGGTGTCGTCTTTTTGTAAGACACTTCCTAAAGAAAGAGGGATAAGCTTTCCGTTTCTTTCTACTTCTACTTTTCCGGTTAAGAATATGACCACTAAACCTGGCTTGGATTTAGGGCTAAAAATTTTGGAACAGAAGTTTGAAGATCCGATGAATGTTACAATTAGGAACAGAAGAAAGAGTTTTCGATTCATTTGTTTATTCCGCCTTGAAATAAAATAGTTCCGATCTATTTAGATTTAGAACGGATAAAATATATTTCCAATTATAATTAACAAACTGAGATTTATATTTTTGCAGAAATTTTAGAAATTCTAAAAGGAAAGGTATTTTATTCCTCTTGGGATAAACGCTTGGAGTATCGGATCATGTATTAAAACCCTAGCCTCCAAAATGCTAGACCCTTTAACTTTATATTTTTTGCATATTCTTCCCAGAGTTTTAGATCCAGGATCAGGCTACCTTCTCCTTTTTCCGTATGGATTAAATAAATCCCTTCTTTTTCTTTTCCATATTGAATTGCAAAATTCTTATCGGAACTTTGAGTTAGGAGCTTAGGTCGTTTTAGGTCCTTCTTCCAATAATAACCGAATAAAGGAAGTCCTAACCAAATCTGCTCTGGTTTATATGTTTTAAGAAGATGTTCTGTATTTCGTTTTGCCCAACGAATTTCGGTGACTGACCCAGGCGAAGTTTTAGGAGAATGCAAATCGTAAGCCATTAGCACGATCTCATCCGCAAGATTCTCTTTATAAACTGCAGAATGAAAACCGGAAAGTTTAGGATCGAATCCTTCTGTTGGAAAAACCGCCAATGTAAGAAGTTTACCTTTCTTCTTTAGGACTGGTTGGAGTTCCAACAAGAGCTCTTTATAATGAATAGAATATTCCGGACCTAAACCTTCAAAATCCAAATGAATTCCTGAATAGAAAGAATGATTATCCAAATAGAGTTCTAAATTTCGAATAAGCGTATTTCTGAGTTCTGGAGAAGTTAGGACCTTCTTCCCTGAAGCTTGCGACTTAAAAGTAATGAGTGGAAACCATCGGATCTCATTCTTCTTTCCAATTGTTTGAAGGGCAGAAGGTACCGAGGTCCCGGAAATTTCTCCATTAGCTCCGATATATGTCCCTGTAAAACAAATGCTGGTCCCGGGTTTGAATACTTTCTCCCAATAAGCCAAGGGCTTGGAGCTTAGATCCTGGCTTATAGTATACTTCCAAACGTTCTCTTGAGCCGATAAGGGACATAGGGAAACACAAATGACGCAGGTAAATACGGATCTGAGCCTTGAAAAGATCTTCATTTATCCGTCCTGTAATATTAAGGAAACCGATCCTTGATTTTTCTTCAATCCTGAAGGTTTGATCTCCGATTTTAAATACACAGCCAGGGTCGAAGAATTAGGTAGGATGCGAATGATGGCAATCACGAATACAGGAATGGGTGACTTGATCCGAGACGGATTAGATCGTCTTGGTATTTTATCCTCCTCCAAAAAGGCGGAGATCACCCATCATTCTACCAGCCTATTCGAGCTATATAAGGCAAGGTTGCCTGACGGTTCTCAGCTTGCAATTAAGATCATTCCTAAGAAAGAAATGGCTGAAACTGAGGCAGAAGGTCTGGAACAACTTTGCAGACTTGGGGTCCGAGTTCCTGAATATCTAGGAACAGTTCATTTAGGAAAAGTTTCCCTTCTCGCTATGGAATTTGTGCAAACAGGCTCTTCAGCCGGATTCAGAGAAGATTTGATAGCTAGTTTAAAAAATTTATACAAAAACGAATTCAGTTCCTGGGGTTGGAAAAGAGATAACTTTATAGGGACTCTTAACCAAGCCAACGGTTGGTTCTCCACATTCAGAGAGTTTTATTGGGAAAGAAGATTAAGACCTCAGATAGAACTTGCACAAGCTCGAAAACTTCTGACAGATAAAGATTCTTTAGTGATCCGCGGTATCTTTGATAAGTTTTCAGAAGATTGGGGATTGGATCATGTAAAACCTAGAATGGTACATGGAGATCTTTGGTCCGGAAATGTTTTACAAGGTAAGAACGGATTTGCGTATTTAATTGATCCATCTGTTGCTTATTCTCATCCGGAACAAGACCTTGCGATGTTGCAATTATTCGGAAGTCCCTTAAATCTGGAAGAGATGCAGGACATCTTGGCTACAGTAGGTTTGGATGATCCGGGCAATTTGAAAGATAGGATCCAATTTTGGCAGCTCTATCCAATCCTTGTGCATATCAATCTTTTCGGTGCTTCCTACTTGACTAGCCTTCGGCACATTCTTCGCTATTATGGCGTGAAATAGTTTTCTTGATAGAATCCAAGTTTTCTGTTCTATAGTAAGAATCCACTTAGATCCGGGGAATGTCTTTGCCCAAAATCGCGAAAAAGAAAACGCAAACCTCCTTTAAACAAAAAGAGAAAAACTCTAAGTTAAATTTGAGAAAATCACCTTCTCAAAAAAGAGCTATAGAGAGGGTTCAGTATATCTTGGATATAGTAGCTGATCTTTTGGACGAGGTTGGAACAGAAGGACTCACTACAAATTTGATCGCTCAAAGAGCCGAGATACCGATCGGTTCCTTATATCAATATTTTCCAAACAAACATGCTATCTTAAAAGCTGTTGGGCAACGACATTTGGAAAGAGTGAATTCAATGATCTTGAATTTTCTGGAGACTCATCCTGGCAAAACAGATTGGGAAAATCTGGTAGATAAACTCATAGATGCATTTGCACAACTTTATAAATCCGAGCCTGGGTTTATACCTATGTGGTCGAATAAAAACTTAGATCCTGAGCTTGTGAGTATAGATAGAGAAAATAACAGGGCCATCGCAAATTTTATCGCGGAGTTATTTTTTGGGGTCATTCCTTGGATGAAGAAAAAAGAGGAAATGATGGTCATGTCCAGGATCATGGTAGAAGTATCAGATTCCGTTCTAAGTCGTTGGCTCAGAGAGAGACAAGATAGTGCGCTTGCGGATGGGATCTTACAAGAACTGAAAACAATGCTTAAAGCTTATATGAATTATTATATTCAAAGAGGATCTAAATGAAGGCCTTTGTATTCGAATTTCCTCTAACTGCTTTTTTCGTGGCGTTAATCAGTATTTCTCAAATCTTTCTTACGATATTTGTTCCGGAAGAAATTATAAATACATTCTTCATTAGTCGTCCTGGAGAATTCTATCCTTGGAAATGGATCGGAATGGTCTTCTTACATGCGGACTTCACTCACTTGTTTTGGAATATGATCTTTCTATTTTTTTTAGGAAGGATCGTAGAATATAAAGTGGGCCAAGCAAAATGGCTGCTCTTCTTTTTTATGGGAGCACTTGTCTCCGGAGGGTTGGATTCTTTTGTAAGAGGAATGATCTTAGGAGAAAGTCAGCCTGCTATCGGAGCTTCCGGCGCAGTGTCCGGTTTATCCGCGGTTGCCGCATTACTTTCTCCTTTTTCCATTCGAGTCAGAAAGAGAAGTTACCCTTTTCCTGTTTTCGCAGTGGCCTGGCTTATGGTATATTCCGATATTACCAATTTATTTTCCAGAGATCAGGTGGCACATTGGGCTCACTTAGGCGGATTTATTTCTGTGGTATTCACTGCATATTTTTTGAATAATAAGATCAAACGAGAGCTACATACAGGATTTGCATTAAATTTAGTATTCGTGGTCTTGCTCTTGATATTGGGATTTTTTGTCGGGGCAAGATAATTGATAGAAGTTCGTTTTACTGCTTACGAATACAACTCTAACGATTCTTTCTCTAATTCAGTCTATGAAATGAAAGGCTCGGAAGAATCTGGCTGGCAAATATTACGAAATTCTTCTCCTTATTTAGAGCTGGGAAAAGGTTATAGACTTCTCAAAACGGAGCTTTGCGGGATCTGTTCTACTGATTTAGATCGGAGGTTTTTACCTTTTGCACTTCCGCAGATAATAGGGCATGAAGTGGTTGCATCCGATTATCTCACCGGCAAAAAATACGTGTTAGAAATTAATGATACAGTAGTTTCTAAGGGAGAAGAAGCGGATCCTTTTTGTAAGGTTGGAATTCCAACACATAGCCCGACTAGGATGGTCTTGGGAATTGATCGTTTGCCTGGAGGATTCGGACCGTATATTCTCGCACCCAAAGGAAACTTGGTGGAGACTAAACAACTAGAAGATATGGAAGCTGTTCTATTAGAACCATTTGCTGCTTCTTTACATGGTGTAGAAGTTTCTCTTGGCCGTGCCGGAGCAAATCTTAAAAGGATCGCAGTTCTCGGCCCTAGACGTTTGGGCTCTCTCGTGATCGCAGCCTTGGATCTATACAGAAAGAGAAACAATCTGAACTACGAAATTGTTTCTTTCATCCGGCATCAAAATTTAGCGGATCTATCCTTAAGAATGGGTGCAGACCAGGTTTTATATTTTTCGGATCTTGGAGAAGAGAAAGTTGGTGAAGGCCTTTTGTTTCAAAAGAATGTAGGAACTCCAACAGCCGCGTCTTGGTTAGATTACAAACATTCTTTCGATTTAGTATTCGATACTACAGGTTCTGTTTCAGGATTAGGAACTAGCATTTATCTTACCCAAAAAGAAATTCATAGAAAGACTACAAATGGTCAGGCATCTCTTGGAATTGCACATTTAACCGAGTTAGTAGTAGATGAGATTTCTGTTACAAACCTCAGATCTGATTTTCTAGATCTGGTTTGGGGAATTGAAGTGACTTCTCCTGCTTGGGTTTTCGTTTCTTCTTCTGTTTCCTTAAACAAAGAAGAAAGGGAATTATTAGAAGATCTAGAAAAGAAAGATAAAATCCGGATCTTTACAGGTTCAATCGAAGAAGGAACTAGATTTTTAGGATCTAAAGAATTCGGAGGAACTCTTCCTAGATTCGATTTTGCAATTGTGGATTCTTCTTCCGAACTGGACTTAGTGATTCGCCCAGATGTTAAGGAAGAAAAATCATTGGTTCGACCAAGAGGTTTTATTCTGATCCCTAAGTCAGCCGAACAAGAATCCAATTTGTTTTTAGATTGGATTGTAGGCGGTGGCATTTTGAGCACGAGTAGATGTGGGGACTTTGCTCATACTCGTGAACTTCTACTATCCGAACCTGGATTTTTAAAATCAGTTTCTGAAAACTTGATCAGTAAAGAATTTGATTCCAGATCTATCCCGGAAGCGTATACAGACGCAAGAAAACCGGAGAATATAAAAGTGGTTGTCAGGCATAAAGCTTCCTGAGCGAGTATTTACTGACTCGTTCTATGGGTCGCTGCGGAAGGAACAAAAACTTTGAGCAAACACGGTTTTTTTCAAATTACACAAAAGGTTTTTTTGAGAAAAGGAAAAGAACTTCTCATTCTTAGAGACCGCAAATCCGGATTCGGGGACCTTCCTGGCGGAAGGATGAACGAAGACGAATTTTACGGAGACTGGCTGGAAAGTCTATCCAGAGAGTTAAAGGAAGAAATGGGAGAAGCTTGCGAGATCAAGATCCATCCTAGACCAATCCTAATCCATAAACATAGAGTTAGTGATGGAAATCATCCATGTGTCATTGTAGCTTATCATGGGGAATTTGTATCAGGAGAGATCGCACTTTCCGACGAGCATGATTATATTGCTTGGGTGGATGCAGCCACTTACGATCCTAAACCTTTATTTTTCGAATACATGTTAGATGCTCTGCAATTGTACCAAAAAGAGTACGTTCCTCTTATTCCGGACGGTAAATTGGACGCTAAAGGTTGGTTGGTATGAGCCCATTCGTACGAAATGCAATCGTATCTTTGTTCCTGGTTCCCATCTTTGCATGTATTGGATGGCTCCTTTCTGGAGTTCCTTTAAGCGAAGAAGAATTCCAAAAAAGGATCTCTAAAAAAGAAATCAAATCCGTTTCATTAGGTTGGGATAGAAGGTCCGGAAATTTACTTATCGTTCAGTTGGAATTCAAACCTGAATATTTTACTAGAGAAGATAGATTCAGAGCCTGGTTAGAAGAACCTCTTGCTCTTGCAAAAGAAAAAGGCTGGCTCCAAAATGCAACGGTCGTTGCATTTCCTCCTGAGATAGGAAATTACTTTTTCTTAATGAATTCCAGAAAGGAACTTTTGGATTCGGAGAATATTGACTCTGCCTGGAACTGGGCTCTATTCTTTCAAAGGATCTCCATTAAAAACTTCTCCCATATATTTGATGGAGAAGCTGTGTCTTTCGAGATCGCTCAAGATTCTAAAGAAAGATACGAAAGGATTTTCGGAGATCTTGCAAAGATATACGGAGTTTCTATTTTAGCAGGATCGATTTGTTTACCCTCTCCTGAAGTGAAAGAAGGAAAACTTTCTATCAAACCAGGTGAATGGCAAGAAAGAGCGTATATATTAGATCCTTCCGGAAAATTTGTAGAAGGTTCTTTGCTCAGGACTTCTTCTCAAAAATCAGAAGGCACACAGGTTGCAGGTTCCGAAAAAGAAATCCTTCCGGAAGTATGGGTGGCAAATTTACCTTCAGGCAGATTGGGGATCTTATTCACAGAAGATCTAAAATCTTCTCAAATGGAAGAAATCGTTAAGAAAACTTATGCAAGTAAATTGATCGGATTAGGTTCTCAAGAAGACGAAGGTAAGTTCAGAGAATGGATCAAAAATTCTTCTTTTGAATCCAGCGGACAAGTTCAGTTTTCCGGTAACGTTTGGAGCCAAGAATTTCCGGCGAAAAGTTTTGCAAAGACACGTTATGGTTCACCAGAACCTATTGAAAGTCAAAAGGGAAGCCTGATCATTAATATCTTTTTCTAAAGAATTATTTGTCTCTGGCTTCTTCGTACAATTTAAGGATTCTCCAATCTTCTTCCGGAAAATCCAAATTGGTAAGATATAATCCACCTTTTTCATTCTCGCATAGAACCTTGTTTTGATCCACAAGCCAGATCCTTTCACAAAGCAATGGTAGAACCTGGCTTTTGCGAGAAGGCCCCCAAAGATGTACTTTGCCTGAATAATTAGAAACGAATTCGTTTTTGCCCGGTAGTTTCCAAGGATTGATCTCTTTTCTGCTGATCGTAAATAGTTTACTGCTGGAAGGTTTACCTTTTCCGAATTGTAACCTTCTTAAATGAAGTCTACCTATGGAGCCGCCTAAATAATATGCGGAATCTCCGGTACCATAATAGATCAATGGACTAATCACTTCTTGGTCTATTCTTTCTACTGATTTTTTTTCAGGTTGGAAATAGTATAAATAGTAAGAGCCTGCGTTTCCGGAGAAGAGTAAAAAATCTTTTCCAATCGGATATAAAAAGAATCTGGCTTTGAGTCCTGCAAAAGGTGGAGTGATCTTTTCTTTTGAGACGATCAGTTTAGGAGTTCTAGGCTCTACTGTTTTTTCTTCATAGAGCTGGTTGTCTACGAAGTAGTAAATTTTAGAACCATCGTCTGAGATCCCACCTCTATTTCTACAAGAGATCTGTGCGCCTGATTCATATAGAAGATCATTATTTTTTAATGAAATAGCAAATAAGCGACAACCGTTTGTCATCGGATATTCAGCCAAAGCAAAGTTTGCATTTAAGGAAACAGCAAGAGAAGCTGGGACCTCGTCCAGACTTTTGGAACCATTGGATCCATCGCTTGCATCTCTCCAAATTAGTTTGCTATCTTCTAAATAGATTAATCTTTTTCTGTCATAAGAAAGTTCGACTATTCTAGGAGTTTCCGGTTTTTCAGAAGCAAGAACTTCGTCGTCGGATTTGGGTTTTACAAGATAATCCTTTAACATACCGGAAGCTTTTTCGTAATTCTGCTCTTCCAATAATTCTTGGATCTCTTCTATTAAACTTTCCTGTTTACTTTTACAATTCCAGGAAAGAAAAAATAGTAATAAGAAAGATAAGATTCTGATCATTCGATAGAACTTAGATTTTGAGTTCAGGCAGTTTCCTCAGCCCAAGGCTCGTCCGATTGGACGCTGATAATATCTTTGGAAAATAATTTCTGGGCTCTGGAAGCTACGTTACGAGTTTCCAAAAAGGAATATCCTCCGGAAAGTAAGGATCCGAAAATCGGGAGCCAAAATCCATTTTTAGGTTTTGAGAACTTCTTTCCTTTGACCAAACTTTTTGCGATCTGATAGGTCGCTTCTTGCAGAAGGTTCCAAGCCATGGGTCGGATCAAAACCCGAGCGCCGGCATCTTTTAGAACATTCCTGAAGAATGAGGTCTTGTCATTGAATAAACAATAAGCCATAAGTTCCGAAGTCACCTGTTGCTCTTTTCCATATAAAGCGGCGATGTCTTTTACCAATTTACCTTGGAGCCTTAAGACTAAAATAATTTCGGGAGCCAATGTAACAAGTCCCAAACGTCCTTGGGGAAGGGCAAGAGCTGCACTTGCCGCTCCGGTTTGGAGAGAAGACTTTTGGGCCAGTTCTTGGATGAGCTCATCTGGCGATCCTATGGTCTTAGCATAGGGGCTACGGTAGGAATGCAGACCGGATAAAAGATTCAGTATCTGATCGGAAACTGCGGAGAGAATCGAATTGTAGTTTTCCATGTAGAGGAGTAAGGTACCAAGGCAATGGGATACGGTTTCTATGTTAGACAGACTAGAAAAAATACAACAAAAATACCTCAAAATATCGGACGAACTCACAACCGCGTCCAATCCGGATGATTTAAAACGACTTTATAAGGAACGTTCCCGACTCACGCCCTTATTCGATAAAATTACCGAATATCAAAAATTAATTCAGAACAAAAAAGACGCCGAAGAACTTTTAAAAACCGAAAAAGACGGGGATATGCGCTCCATGTACGAAGAAGAGCGCAAAGAAGCGGAAGAAAGGATAGAAAGTTTGGAGAAGGAGTTGGAAATCCTACTTCTTCCTCCAGATCCTAATTCCGGCAAAAATATACTACTCGAGATAAGAGCAGGGACCGGCGGGGAAGAAGCAGGACTATTCGTTTCCGATCTGTTTAGAATGTACACCAAGTATGCGGACAAGCAGGGCATCCGTCATGAGATCATAGATTCTTCTCCCACCGGGATAGGCGGATTAAAAGAGATTATCTTCGCGATGGAAAACGATAAAGCTTACGATCTTTTTAAATTCGAAGCGGGAACTCATAGAGTGCAAAGAATTCCTGCAACCGAATCCGGAGGAAGGATCCATACAAGTGCCGTGACTGTTGCAGTTTTACCGGAAGCAGAAGAATCAGAGATCAATATAAATGAAAACGATCTGAGAGTAGATGTGTATCGTTCTTCCGGATCCGGTGGTCAGCACGTTAACACCACAGACTCTGCAGTTCGTATCACTCACATTCCAACCGGGATCGCAGTTGCTTGCCAAGATGAAAAGTCCCAACATAAGAACAAAGCAAAAGCCATGAGGATCTTAAGTGCTAGGATCTTAGAAAAGCAGGCGGAAGAAAAGAAAGCTGCAGCTGACGCTCTTAAAAAACAGATGGTGGGCTCCGGCGATAGGTCCGAGAGAATACGAACTTATAATTTTCCACAAGGAAGATGTACGGATCATAGGATCGGATTTACTAGTCATAATCTTTCTGCTATAATGGAAGGAGATCTGGATGACCTGATCAACGCCTTAACGGAAGAAGACAGAGTCAAACGCCTCGCAAATTCACAGGCAAATTAGAACCGTTTTAGACTTCCGTTCGTCCAACCGAATAAAGTTGATGTTTCTGCCTAAAATTTTGCGATGGTAATCAAAGTATGATACTAGAGATAGAAGAACCGCATCGTAGGATTTGCGGGGAAAGAATACCATTCGAAAATATACATGCGGTTTCCATGAGCCTTCCGGAAGTCGCCGACGTAATCGGATATGAAGAGAAAAGAACGGAAACTCTTTCCAGACTAAAAGCAGGGTATCCCCGCTTTGTAGCTCATGCTTATATAGAAAAAATTTTAGATTATAATAGAGAAACCAAGGGAGTAAATGGTCCTCAGTTTATCGTAAACTCCCGCAAAGCTGCCGATCATATCGTTTCCTTTTTCCAGATAGAAGGCGCAAGAATTATAGAAGACGAAGGGATCATCACCCTAACCATTCCATCTCATAAAGAGAATGAATCCAAAATATTGTCCTTCATCCAACATACAGGATGTTTATTATCTTCTCGTAAAGCAGAAGATTACCTATTCAAAAAAGGACTTATAGATTCCATATACAAAGAAGAATCCAGAAAAGAAAAACCTTATGAAACGGTAGAAGGAGCATTATCCGCTCTATATCCGGGCAAAAATCTACAAGTGTATCTGGCTACTTCTGGAATGAATGCAGTCTATGCTGCTTTCAGAGCATTAGATCGAATCCGCGCAGAAGAAGGAAAAGATATCTGGCTCAGACTAGGATGGCTTTACGTAGATAATATTAGAATATTAGAAAAATATTCTAGAGGTTCTCATATATTCCACGACGTAGTCGATCTGAAAGAACTGGAAGAATTCCTTTCTAAAGAAGGTCATAGGGTTGCTGCAATTCTAACAGAATCTCCTACAAATCCTCTTATCCAAGTTCCTGATTATCCTGAACTCAAAAAACTTTTGGAAAAATATGGAATTCCTTTGGTGGCAGATATTTCAGTGGCTGGTTCTGCGGTGGTGGACCTTTCTTCTTACGCGGATGTGATCGTAGAAAGTCTGACCAAGTTTGCATCCGGAAATGCAGATGTGATGATGGGTGCCTTATTTTTGAATCCATCTTCTACATACTTTGAGAAGTTGAAAAAAGACTGTCTAGAATTTATAGAAACTCCTTATATCAGAGATTGTGAGCGTATGTCCTTCGAATTAGAAGGTTATACTGAAAGAGTCAAAGAGATCGGAAGGAATGCAGCTATACTAGCAAACTTTTTCTCAAATCATCCTAAGATCAAAGCAGTTTATTGGAGCGGCTCCGAAGAAAATCATGGAAACTTTTCCAAGATTGCGAGAGATAAGGATCTACATTGTGGAGTGATCACGATCGAGCCTGGAGTTCCTTTGGAACCATTTTATAATTCTTTAAGATTATTAAAGGGCCCGAGTTTCGGAACTGAATTCACCTTGAACATGTTATATATGTATCTGGCTCACTATGAGTTAGTATCCACAGAAGCTGGAAAAGGATTTTTGAAAGAAGTAGGATTGGATCCAAGCCTGATCCGAATTTCTATCGGCCGAGAAAATCCGGATCTTCTAATTGCTGAATACAAAAAAGCTCTGGGAGATTAACCCACCAGAGCAAAAAATTTGAACGGTTCTAAAGAAGGCGAGCCTTAAGCTGCAGAACGAACGCTTTGCAGCTTGCCGGCAGTTTCAGTTTCAGATTGTAAAACACTTTTATAGAATAGTCGGAATAATCCAAATTTAGAAATTCCTAAAGTATAAATTACCAAAGCAGAAGCGATCGTTCCAAATATCCAACCCAGTTGATGAATGATCACACTGGAGATAATTGCAAATCCCAACGCACCCACAAAAACAGTCGCTAAGAATGCAATTGTAGAAACAAAACCGGAAGGGGATTTTCTGACGGAAAATTCTCCGGAGCCACCTAATTCCCAACCTTCTTTTTCGATCTTTAGAAGTGAAACGATCAGAACTGGAATTAAGATCACACCCATTGCATACAACGTGATCGCAACATCAGAGGTTAACCAGTTAATTGCAGTTCCCCAGGTCCATGTATGGAATTGCTCCACAGATTCGGAGAAAAATCTTTTATAACCGGTCCCATCCCATCCATGAACTAGGATGAAAAACATTCCGAAATAACCCGCAGGAACTTGTAGGTACGCTAAGAAATTTTTTCCTGCTTCGATCAATTTCCACACAACCCAGAAGCCCAAGATCCCTTGAGAAATATTCGTTAAACCGAATAAGGCTACAAGCCAACCAGGCATAGTTTTATCTCCGGCGTGCATCGTCTCCCAGCTTGTAAACTGCCATACAAGATACAGACCGGATGGAGCGAATAATAAACCTAAATAAAGAAGGTTAGAAATGAAGTAGGTATTCTTCCAAAATGCGACCTTCTTCTCTTCTTTTTTGACGGAAGGAAGAGAACCAGGTGTTGTCTCTCCTGCCTGCAATTTTTTGATTTGGCGAGCTGCGGCCATTGCGTAACCGGCTCCCAGGCCGTAGGCCCAAAAAACATCCACTTGAACCATTGGATTTTAACTCCTCACCTTAATTGAGTATAAGAATGACATGTCATTCAGTTTTTGTCAATAGGGGAATCTAAAAATTTCAGAGAAAAACGTGTTTTACTTTAAGATCAAAATGACATAAATGTCATTTCGATTGGGTTGGGAATTTTCATTAAACAGGGAAATTATGAAAAGAACAACAATAAGCTTAATGTTACTTCTCATCATTCTACTTGATTGTAGATTTTTAGGGATCGGTTCTGATTCCTTAGAAGATTTGAAATCGAAGTATGCAAACTCAGAGTCTAAGTTTGCTCCGATTGGGGATATTAATATCCATTACAGAGACGAGGGCCAAGGACCTGTAATTATACTTTTGCATGGGGTATGTTCTTCTTTGCACACTTGGGATGCTTGGGCAGAACTATTAAAATCTCGTTATAGAGTTATTCGTATCGATCTTCCCGGTCACGGTTTAACGGGTCCTCCCGAGGATCTAGAGAAGTTAAATCTGGAAGAAGGTGTAGAAGTACTAAATAGATTCCTGGAATATCTAAAAGTAGATTCTTTTTATCTGGTCGGAAATTCTATGGGCGGTTATATCTCTTGGAATTATGTATTAAAGTATCCAAATAAAGTTCAAAAGTTGGTATTGATAGATGCGGCTGGGGTATGCACAACCTATGCCTCCTATGATCGCCTTAGGAAGTAATCCGATCGTAAGTCCATTTGCACGTTATATGCTTCCAAGCTTTATGGTGGAAAAAAGTGTAGATGAGGTTTATGGAGATCCTTCTAAGGTCACGCCTGAGATCAAAACAAGATACGTGGATCTTTCTAGAAGAGAAGGAAACAGACAGGCTTATAATTATTTTTTCAGGACAGCCAGGGAAAAGTTTACTGATCCTAAAGTTTCAGAAGGGATCAAGTTGGTAAAAACTCCTACATTGGTCATGTGGGGAAAAGAAGATCATTGGTTGAAATTGGAATACGCTCAGAATTGGAGTAAGGATCTTCAGAATTCTAAGTTCATCACTTACGAAGGAGCGGGTCATATTCCGATGGAAGAAATTCCGGATATCACTGCAAAAGATCTGGTGCAGTTTCTTACTTTATAAAGTGTAATTAACGTTTGCCCATTCCTTCTAACATAAGGGTGGGCATTTCTTCCAGCCAACGTTTTGCAAATTTGGAATCCACTTTTGAAGAAAGGTTGATGCGAATTCCTTCGAACATCATTGCATTTACTGCTTGGGATGCGATACGTGTATCCAATTCCTTTCTTAAAAATCCTTTTTTCACACCATTCTTCAGATACAACTCTGTGAGCCTGGCGCTTTTATCTATTCCTAACTGCACTTTTCTTTTTACAGTTTCATCCAATGCCATTGCTTCAAAAAAAACGATCTTCGCTTGTCTTGGGTCTTTGCTGAAAAGTTGAAATAGTTCCCAGCCTATATTTTTGATCTGGTTTCTGTATTCTTCTATCGTGTTTGATTTTTCGGGACTTTCTTTGCGGACTACTTCTAACAGTTCTAGAAGGATGCGGTCCACTAGCGCATGTAGAATATCTAATTTATTTTTAAAATAACGATAACAGGTCCCGTGACCTATATTTAATTTTCCAGCTATGTCGGCGATCCCTGCCTCGTGGTATCCTTTCTCGGAGAATACATCCAATGCGGCTTCTAGGATTTGTTCCCTTCTTGCTTCTGCCCTGTTTGCGATCGGACTAGGAGGCTTAGTTCTCATGTTCTACTTACTCCGATTTGGAGAACTGGTTCGCAAGGAATTTTCCTAATTTGGAAGTTCAAAACGGATTTGGAAACTGGCCCCTTGATCTTTGACGCTGGAGAAATCCAATTTTCCTTTCAACTGTTTGGTCAGTACTTGGACCAAGGTTAAGCCGAAAGAGTGAGTTGCTATCGGATTCAACTCATTAGGCAAGCCGATCCCATTGTCTGAAACTTCTAAAATCACTACCTTCTCCTTTTTTTGCATTCTGACTTGGATCTTTGGTCTTTCGTCGGAAGGAGAATAATTATGGGGGAATGCGTATTTGAAAGAATTTGTGAGTAGTTCGTTCAATGCAAGTCCGAGTGGAATTGCAATACTGATCTCTAAATGAATAGGACTTGATATCACATCCACTCTTGTCTCCGCTCCGATTTTATAAGCGGACCTGATTTTCTCCGCAAGTCTTTTGGAGTAACCTGAAAATTCTACATTTCCCAAATCGTTCGATTGATACAGCTCGTCATGGATCAAAGCCATGGTTTGGATCCTGTTTTGGCTTTCCGTAAATGCCTCATGGATCTTAGGATCGCTTTCGTATTCGGACTGAAGATTGAATAAACTGGAGATCACCTGTAGATTGTTTTTTACTCTGTGATGGATCTCTTTTAGCATTACTTCCTTTTCTTTTAAGGAAGATTTTAATTGCCTCTCCGCTTGTTTTTTATCGGTGATCTCCGTAACAGTGACGATTGCAGAAGAAAATGTTTCTTCGAATTCCGGTGCTAATGACCAGCGAATGGATGCTTCAAATTGTTTTCCGTTGCAGGTGGATAATGTAACTTCAGTATGAAGTATTCTTGCGCCAAAATAAATTCGGGTCAGAAGTTTTTTGAAATAATGGCCGTTTCCTTTTCTGAAAAAATTTCTGGCGAGCAATAAGACTTCTTCCTTTGAACTTGCTTCGAATAATCGAACGGATTCTTTGTTTGCATCTATTACACTTACTGTTTCATAACATTCGGAAACGAATTTAGGATTAGTCCTCAGGAATTTAGCGAATTCCTTTCTGGACATCTTAGGTAATTCTTCCAACATTCTTCTTACTTCCGAGTAATCACATTCTAAAATTGCGATCGGAACATTCTCGAATAAACCCTTATAGATCGCTTCACTTGCTCCTAAAAAACGATAAGAACGGTCCAGTTCTTGAGTTCTTTCTGCTACCAGATTTTCCAATCTTTTATGCGAGTGATAGATCTCGTCTTCCGCATCCATTCTTTCTTTCACTACGGATAAAGCGAGAAGAGAAGCTATCGAGATCGCAGAAAGGAAACTTTGTAAAAGAAGGAGGGAAACTTCTTTGGAAGCCGGGAAATTATATGCATGTCCTTGTGCAGCCCCTAAGATTGAAATAATAGAAACGATGATGAGTACTAACGAAGACTCTCTTCCTCCGAATCTGAGTGATACAAGTGAAATGACTGCGATCAGTAAATAAGAAAGCGGAAAATATGCGGGTACTTCGTTGATGCTAAAGAAGTAAAAGATCCCTCCTCCTAATAAAATTAAGAAGGAGACGAGTCCGACACTTTCTTTCCAGGAATGAACTTGGAATCTTGCAACTCCCGGCCCTAACCAACTTAAGAAAAATGGAAAGTATACGAATACTCCTAAAGAATCTCCCATCCACCAAATGATCCAAGTAGGAAAAAGCGCGCGCAAATCCAAGATCCCTAAGAATAGAAGTCCGAAACAAGCGATCGTTGCTGCGATGATACAAACTAATGTCTCTATCCAAAGAAATCTGAGAACGAAGGAAGTGTTTTTGGTAAGATCTAATTTAGGGACAAACTTTTTGTATAAATAAGCTCCTGTGAAGGATTGCAAAGTACTTCCGCAAGCGATGAGCATTGCAGCCCCAAAATAAATGCTTAGATCTTGTCCTGGAAGATCTTCATGTCGGATTTGGCAGTTATATAAAAAGGAACCCGCGAATATTCCGAAATAGGAAACTCTTCCGAATAATAAAGGAGTGACCAGACCCCAACCGGATGCAGGCCAAATAGGAGAGGCATAATCCGAAAAAGACCCGAAGGATTCTCCGAATTTTCCCAAAAGAAAATAAACGGAAGTTACCAGAAGAAATTTGGCGGCGGTTTGCAGAAATTTTAAGGATTGAGATAACATTAATCTTAGAATCTTATTCATTTCGCTTTTAGGATTCGGAAGCAGCTGAGAATAAGGTTTTAAGACCTTTTCCGATGATTTCCGACCTATTTCAAAACTCCAGAAAACCCTTTATTTATTTAGGAGAAGGTTTTTCTGCTGAGGGGCACCTAGTTTTAACGGAGCCGAATGAGATTCTTACTACTAACCGACGAAGTGAAGCAAGGAAATTCCTCTTAGAAATTCAGAACAAGGTCTCCCAAGGATTTCACGCCGCCGGTTGGATCTCCTACGAAGCCGGCGATTTATTTTTAAACCCTGACAATATGGAAGAAGTTTCGGAAGATCCTCTCTTTTGGTTCGGAATTTTTTCTGAGCCAAAGACGTTGAGCCCCACTGAAATTTCGGAATGGGAATTTAAATTTAAGGACAAAGGTTATTCTGCGGAAATCAGACCTGGGATGGATCTCAAAGAATATGAAGAGAACTTTCGTAAGATCCGGAATTTTCTCTACATGGGAGATATTTACCAGGTGAATTTTACATTCCCACTGGAAATCGAGTTAGAAGGTTCTCTTGGGAGGCTGTTTTTCGAACTCAGAAAAAAACAACCGGTACCGTACGAAGCCTGGATACACACTGGAAATTCCGTCCCGAAACAAAGAGACATTCTTTCATTTTCTCCTGAACTATTTTGGGAAAGAAAATCCAGTCAGATCAGAACTGTTCCGATGAAAGGAACTAGACCCAGAGGAAAAGATCCTGCAGAAGATCAAAAATATAAATCGGAACTTTCCGGTTCAGAGAAAGATAGAGCAGAAAATTTGATGATTACCGATCTTCTCCGCAACGATTTAGGAAGGATCTCTTTGCCTGGTTCCGTAGGGGTTTCTAAACTTTTCTCCATCGAAGAATATCCAACAGTTTTCCAAATGACTAGCGAAGTGCATTCCGAACTTTCTTCAGATATAAAATGGACCGATATTTTAGATGCGTTGTTCCCTGGAGGTTCTATTACCGGAGCTCCTAAAAAAAGATCCTCAGAGATCATACATAGTTTAGAAAAAAAAAGAGGAGTTTATACGGGGGGAATATTCTATCTGTCTCCTCAAAAGGAAATTTCTTCCATCGCGATCCGAACTCTTGAATTTTCACAAGATCCTTCCGGCAAAAATAAAGGAAGAATGGGAGTCGGTTCCGGAATTACGATCGGTTCCGATCCGAATGCAGAATGGGAAGAATGTTGGTCCAAAGCAAAGTTTTTGAATGATATAAAAGAGAACTTTCACTTGTTCACAACTACGATCTGCAAAAGAAAAAAGATCTATTTTTTGAAAGATCATAAAGCTAGAATGAAAACATCCGCAAAAGAACTAGGATTCGTTTGGAAAGAAGATGGTTGGGAATCCGTTGTCGGTGAAGTTGCAGGCAAAATTACTTCCGACAAAAAGTATAGAGTGAAAATTATTCTTCTTCGCAGCGGAGATTTTCAATCGGAAGTTTCCGAATTTCATTCGGGCCCTAAAGAAGGGAAGGTTCTGTTCAGCGGAACTTCTACCAATAAAAAAAATCGGTTCTTTTATCATAAGACTAATATCAGAGAAATTTTTTCAGAAGAATATGAATCTGCGGTTTCTAAAGGTTATTTGGACAGGATCTATACAAACACGGATGGTTATCTGACAGAAGGAGCCATTCATTCTATCTTTCTTCTTTTAGATAAAGAATGGATCACACCTCCTCTAGAAGAAGGAATTTTACCCGGAGTGGCTCGTAAACAATGGCTCCGAAAACTAAAAGCAAAAGAAAAGAAAATTTCTAAACAAGATCTGAACCTTGCTTCTAAGATCATCTTGGTAAATTCTCTCAGAGGAGTTAGAAAAGTTTCCGGGGTAGATTTCGAATGAGAAGTTTTTTAGGACTGGCTCTTCCGGATTCTATAAAATCGGATCTGGAAAAAATCTGTTTTGGATTGGAGGAGATCCGTTGGGTTTCTCCCGAAAATTTTCATACTACCTTGGTATTCCTTGGCGAGTTGAAGCCTGAAGAGTTAGAAAAGGTTTCTGAGATCTGCAGCCAAGTTTATGAAAAAAGTTTTTCTTTGGAGATTAAGGGTGTAGGCTTCTTTGGGAATAAATTTCCGGAAATTCTATATGTAGGAATTACACTTTCGGAAGAACTCAAAAAACTTCAAAAAGTTTTAGAATCTACCCTCAGAAGGGAAGGGTTTTCCATCGATAAAAGGGACTATAGACCTCATATAACGATAGGAAGATTCAAAAGAACTCCTGAAAAACGTATGGATCTTTATTTGAATGAATTCTCCCAATTCCAAACTGACATAGTTCCTGTGTCGGAATTCCATCTATTTTCTAGTCGCAGCGGAGCGAACGGTCAGATATACTCGGTCGAAGAATCATATCCTCTTCTCTTGGAATAAATGGAAAACCCCAGACAAAATCAGTATTCTCCTATCAGGGACTTTTCCGATTTTTTTGCGGATCCTAGACATTCTGCGGAAGAGGTAGTAGGTATCGGCGGTGATTTAAAACCGGATCGCCTTCTATATGCTTATACCCGAGGGATCTTTCCCTGGGCCGATAAACCTTTACTTTGGTTTTCTTTGGATCCGAGGGCTATCTTTGACCTCAATGTTCTTCATATTAGTTCCAGGGTTCACAGAAGAATTCGCCAAAAAAAATTCACAGTCACATTTAACCGTGCATTTGAACAAGTTATGCGTTGCTGTGCATTCAGAACGGAAGAGCAAACTTGGATAACGGAGAACTTTCTACAAGGTTTTACCAACTTTCATAAGGAAGGTTATGCTCATAGTGTCGAAGTCTGGGACGAAAATGGACGGTTAGGTGGGGGAGTGTATGGTGTGGCCATCGGTAAATTTTTTGCCGGAGAGTCCATGTTCTCCTTTTTACCTGATTTCGGGAAGATCGGGCTCTACTTTCTATTTGAAGCGTTGAAGAAGGACGGCTTCACATTATTCGATACCCAACAGATGAATCCGGTTACTTTGAACCTGGGAGCGTATGAGATCCCGAAATATAAATTTTTGGACCGTCTGTCACTCGCTGTAGCAATCCCGAACAAATGGGTCCCTCCCGTGGATGAAATCTGATTTTTATGTAAAATGGATTTGATTTGCCTCGCATAATAATAAAATTACGACACAAATCAAAGTTTCTATAGGAAGATCTAATGAACCTATTCAAAAAAATTCTTGTTACCCTTCTTGTGTCTGCAATCGCTCTTTTCGGTTTCACCGGAGTAAGCGCACAAGAGACTACCGGCGATGCTCCTGCAAAGACTGAAGATGCTGGTGCTCCTAAAGCTGAGAAAAAAGAGAAGAAAGCTAAGAAGAAAAAAGCTAAGAAAAAACATCACAAGCACCATAAGAAGGATGCCAAAAAAGGAAAAGAAGAAGGAACCAAGTCTGACTCTACTCCTGCTCCTGCTGAAGAAGGCGCTGGCGAAGAACAACAGTAATATTTTTTCCTTTCAAACTCCGTTCGAGGTTCAATCGAGCGGAGTTTTCTCTTTTTACTCTCTTCCTCTTCGATTTTGCACTGCACCTACGCCTTGAGTTCTTCTAAAATTTAGTTGACGGGTCGTCTTCTCACATTAACGTAAACGCGCTTTATTGCTATAAGCGTAATATACCCTTTCTTCAAAGGAATAACTCCAATGTACAAGAATTTAGCAGACATGTACCTTAAGGCCGCCGAGTCTTTTGGGGACAGACCGGCGTTTTGGTCGAAGGATGAAAATAAAGAATATCAATCGACCAGCTTTAAACAATTAGTAGATCTAGGTCTCTCTTTGTCCGAGGCTTTAATAGATTTAGGTGTGAAGGCCCGCGAGCATATCGGAGTGTTAGCGGATAACCGTTTGGAATGGATCATCGTAGATGCAGGAGTTCTACTCTCAGGTTGTGCTAACGTTCCTCGAGGAACTGACGTAACCGATTCTGAGATGGAATATATCTTAACTCACTCCGAAGCTTCTGTTGTTTTCTTAGAAAACGATAAGATGTATGAGAAGTTCATTAAGAATAAATCCAAACTGAAAGGCGTGGAAACCGTCATCATCATGGATAAGGATAGCAAAACAAAAGCTAAAGGCGTTTTGCATCTTTACGATCTGATCGCAACTGGAAAAGAGTTAAGAGCTAAAGGCGGACACAAGACTGAAAAGAGGATCGAAGGTATCAAGCCTGATGATCTATTCACTCTGATCTATACTTCTGGAACAACAGGAATGCCAAAAGGAGTTATGCTCATGCACTCCAACATGGTCCACCAAATGGAATATGTTGTTCCTTTAATTCTGAAAAAATCCCTTCTTCGTGAAGACGATAGTATGTTGTCAATTCTACCTGTATGGCATATCTTCGAAAGAGTGGTGGAATATTCTGCGATCTCTCTCGGGATTTCCACTTTCTATACTAAGGTTGCCGATCTAAGAAATGACCTGGCAAAAGCCAGACCTTCTTTCATGGCTTCAGCTCCAAGGGTTTGGGAAAGTATCTATACCGGGATTTACAATAAGATCAACGATCCTAAACAGACTCCTCCAGTTCGTAAATTCCTCTTCAATACCGCGTATCTGTTCTCTAAGAACTTTAACGCAGGGATCCGTTTCTTAACCGGAAAAGAAGTGGATTACGAAAACCGAAATATCTTCCAATCTCTTGCGCTTGCGATCAAAGCTATCGGTCAAGTGATCCTGTTTGGGCCATTCACTGTTTCTTTGATCAGTGCAGTGGGATATTCTTATATCAAGATGTACAAGCCTGAGTTAGCGTTCTTGGCGCCGGTCTTGCTTACTATCGCGATTTTAGGGCTTATCTTTAACTTCAAGACTCTGGACACGATCGTTCTTTCCAAGATCCGCCAAGCTACCGGTGGACGTTTGAGAGGAACATTATCCGGAGGTGGAGCTTTACAACGCCACGTGGATAATTTCTTCAACGATATTGGGCTCCTAGTATTGGAAGGTTACGGAATGACTGAAAGTGCTCCTGTGATCTCGGTTCGTCATTACGATCATCCGATCATCGGTTCCGTAGGATATATCGTTCCTAAAACGGAACTTCAGTTGAGAGACGATCACGGAAACGTCCTAACTCATATCAACGATCAAAGACAACTTCTTGCTGGTAAGTTAGGAGTAAAAGGGATCGTTCATATCAAAGGGCCTCAAGTGATGAAAGGATATTACAAAAATCCTGAAGTTACTAAAAAGACCATTGTAGATGGATGGTTGAACACCGGAGATATCGGGTTCATTAACTACAAACATACTCTAACACTTACAGGAAGAGCGAAAGAAACCGTTGTATTGTTAGGTGGGGAAAACGTTGAGCCGGTTCCGATAGAAAACCGTATGGACGAGTCTCCTTATATCAAACAATCCATGGTATTCGGTCAGGACCAAAAAGTTTTAGGAGCAATTATTGTTCCGGATCTGGAAGTTCTACAACCTTGGTTAGCTCAGAACGGCATCCAAGCTAAGGACATCAAGGATCTGATCGACAATCCTAAAGTGATCGATTTCTTTAAGAAAGAAATCAGAGAATACAATAGTACTAAACACGGATTCAAATCTTTTGAATTGATCCAACATATAGTGATCGCTCAAAAACCTTTTGAGATAGGCGACGAATTAACAAACCTACTCAAAATGAAAAGGCACGTGATTACTGAAAAGTACCAAAAGAGAATCGATAAAGTTTATAAATAAAAACTTAGATTCTAATCGATGTATTAAAAAATCCCTCGGGTTTGTTTCCGGGGGATTTTTTTTAATCTAACTTATAAATCCTCGGAAATATCTCTTCACCTAAAGATAAAACCGCGGGATCATGCATCGTTAAAATTTTAGTTCCGCTTGAAGACACAACGGAAACATAGTCTAAAAATTCCTTATTATTGGAAAGGGAGAAGGTCCCCTCCGAAGAAAGTCCCTGGCCTTGTTTGCAAAATTCTACCCAATAACATTCATCTCCGGTGATTAGAAATTTTTTCCCGGGAGAGGCCAACCATTCTATGGCAATCGAGCCTTGAGTATGTCCTCTAGTTAATAAGATCCGAAAGTTTTGGAAAACTTCCAGACTGGAATTTACAAATTGGACTTTTCCTGATCTTTCTTTGGCTAATAGCCTTAAACTTGCGTATTGATTTGTCTTTTTAAGTGAATTCCAATCTTCCGGCGTAACATAAATTTTTGCATTTGGAAAAAGACCAATTCCCCCAGAATGATCCAAATGAAAATGAGTGAGAATTATCTCTCCAATCATTCCAGGTTTGATCCCTGCAGACCCTAAAATTTTATCCGGAGAGATCCAATTATGGACTGTGATCTCGGGAGTAGATATTGAAGAAGTTCCGGTATCGATTAAAATATAACGTTTTTCTAATTTTATCAAATAGAATAAAAATGCGATCTCGGATTCCCCTTCCTCTTTGTCTGAATTTGTGAGTCGATTCGGGTAGAATGATTTCCCAAGTAGGATCGCATACAGTCCATTCTGCAATTCAGTAGGAGACACCGAACCTGAAATTTGGGGACTTGGATTTTTGATTTTTGGGGAAGAAGATATTCCGCAATAGACCGATAAAACGGAGACAAGTAGAATAAAAATTTTCAAAATAGAAGCACCAACTGATCTACTTTTTCTTGATTTCCTGACTAGCTCAACGGATTTTTAGTCTAACTATTAAATCTACGGGGACGAATTAGGTTTCGACTGTTGTAGTTAAGATGTGGTGGCATGTAGGGGTGAGGGGCCTCTTAAAAACCTTCAAAACATTAAACGCTAACAACGAATTAGCACTAGCAGCTTAATCGCTACTACGGAAGAAAAGCTTACTCTCCCGGTGGTTTTTCTTCTGCCTTAAACGGGAGACTTTTTAGATCGGTTTTCGGTTCACGATTTAGAGAGTATTTGGATCGGATAGGAAGGACACGCCTGCTTATGGGCTAAGGCCTTTCGAGATTTAAAACATAAGACAAACATGTAGAGGCCCCATTGAGGCACAATAGGACCCGGGTTCGAACCCCGGCGTCTCCATTGAAATTTTTCAAATAAAATCTAAGGGGTTCGAAGCGTAACGCCGAACCCCCTCCCACTTCTCTATTTTAATCCATCCAAAAAGGCACTTACTCTTTTCTCATACTCATTTGGGTTTACATCCCGAGCAGTACCATGTTCTCCTTTTTCCGGAAACCAAATTTCCTTTGGTCCTTTATAAAGATTCGCTAAGTCCTGGCTTTGTTGAAAAGAAACAACCTGATCTTCTTTACTATGAATGAATAGGATTGGCACATAGTTAACGTTTGCTAAAGAACTCGCTGGACTTGGAATCGTTTCGAACTTTCCTCTGAATTGAGTGAGTTTAATCAGAATATAAGAAAACAAAGCAGGAATGTCTTTCGTTGTACCGGGAAATTCCATAATTAATCTTTCGAAATTATACATTGGATTCTCTGCAATCACCCCGGAAAGTTTAGGCATCTCGGGCAAAGAGATCAGAATGGAAGAAGCTCCAACGGAGCTTCCTAACGCGTAGATCTTATCATATCTTTCTGAAAGATAACGATATACAGACAGTACATCTTTGGATTCTCTATAACCGTAACTCAGTCCAGGTATTGTGCAGCTTGCTTCTCCATGGCAACCGAAATCGAAACTAAAAACATCTAATCCGCTTTTCAGAAAGAATCGGATATGTTTTGTCATTTCTCTTTTATCACTTCCTCCGCCGTGAACTAAAAAAATCACACCTTTAGATTTTCCTTTTCCATTTTCGAGTGTGCTTACTTTCCAAGCTGGAAGATCAAATCCATTTGAAGAAGGTATCTTGAGTTCTTCGAATTTGAACTCATTAGAATTTCTTAAATTTCCACAAAATGGTCCCCAATGTTTTTCCGTTTCCGAATTACATGCGGAGAAGTCCTGATTATCTCTCCAAACAGGAAATAATAACTGATTGCTTGCGGACCAAATCCCAAAACTCACAAATATCGGAACAAGTAGAAGAATGATCGAGATAGACCATAATAAGATACGTTTCATAAAACCTCTTTTGCTACTTATATATCAAACGAGGTTTTGGAAATTGGACAAAGGGTTGGGATTTTTACTTAGGAAAAACCTTTTTTCCCAGCTCTATCCCTAATCGAACGTTTTCCTGGAGTAGATTTGCATTTGTGGTCATTCTTCCTGCAGGAAGAGTTTTTTCAGGGGCTATAATTTCAAAGCGGATCCCTTTAGGTGGATCATTCAGTATTTCCATGGCTCGGTTATAACGATGGTATCTTTGTTCTATAAAAGCTTTTCCCATTTCCGGGAATTTAGGAAACGCCAAACTTCCCAGCAGCGGACTTGTAGGAGCAAGTCTAAAATCCATTGGTTTTGTGAGAATAACTGTAATATCCTTATAACCTGCGGATAATACTGCTTCGACCGGGATAGGATCTAAAACTCCGCCGTCTGTATACTTTGAATTTTCCAATAAACCGTATCCTTTGGTTGCAATCGGCAAAGAGGTTGCAGCTTTTAAAAGTGGAAAAAGATTTTGATAAGTAGCTCTTATATATTCCGGTTGCAATGTTCTGAAATTACTAACAACAATATAGAACGGCACTGTCTTCTTTTGTTTCAGAACTTCAGCCTTAATCGGAACCTTCTCTTGGAATATATGATCTATTAGATAATCTTGATCTAATATTCTTTTTCCTCTAAACAGATTCCAAAAAGAGATGAGATGATTTCCTGCTAATTCTTTTCTCCAAATATCCAGCGCCCTTTCAATATCTTCAGCAGAAGGATTTGGTTCAGTAACATAATACGCAGAAGAACAAGAACCGGAAGAAACTGCAACAATCAGATCGAATTTACTCGGAGGATAAGTAGGAGCCATGGAAGAAAGTACTCCGCCTGCGAAGGAACCTCTCATTCCTCCGCCTTCTATAATGAGCGCTTTTCCTTTTTTCTTTTTTGTAAACTTAGGTAAAAATGACATTTGGGTTATTTAGAATTATTAGGACGTTTTCTGTACCAAAGCCAGACAATCACTACGAGACTGATCAAGGCTCCTAAAAACTCTCTTCCGAGTTCGATATATGGTTTTTCGTCAGTCATCTTTGCAGTGATCAGATTTTCGTTCCCTGATCTTAACCAATCAAAAAATCCATCAACTGTAGCTGCGATCTCAATTCCCGCCATACCGATGATAATATACAACAAAGGAAGTTTATCCTTATCGAACGCGGCAAGTATACATGCCAAAGAAGAAGTAAAATATAAAAGCATCCAATGAAGTGGATCAGGATCGTTGTACTGAACTGCACCCGCGAAAATGAAATAAGCGGCTAAAAGAAGAGAAATTATTTTGAAGATCATAATTTTGCACCGTTGAACACCAATTTATAAGCCAGGGTTTCTTCATTGATCCAGCTTTGGTTGAATTTTACTCTTTTTACTTTCCAACCTTTTTCTGTCATCAAGTGACGGAGTTGTTTGTCTCTAAAGACTGCTTCCGAGAATACTACTTCTCCGCCATCTGCGATTGCTTGTAACTTTGCCGCGAAGTTGACCGTATTCCCAAAATAGTCTATATTGCTATTCAGGTTCACTGCTAAACAAGGCCCTGTATGTAGACTGATACGAATTCGGATCGGAGTCTCAGTATTTTCTTCCGAAAAAAATTCTTGGAGCCTAACGGAAGCTTCTACCGCCGCAGTTGGAGAAGGGAAGGCAGCCATCACTGCGTCTCCAATCGTTTTGACAACGGCTCCTTGGAATTCTCTCACTACTTTATAAACTTCAACGAAATGATATCGGACTTCCGAGAATGCGCCGGAGTCTCCTTTGTTGTAATAGAATTTTGTAGATCCCACAATGTCCGTGAACAAGATCGTCTGCATTCCAATATCTAATTGCAGGTCTGTAGAAAGGGCTTCTTGGGAGAATAGATCCCTGAAGTCTTGGAAATTGAATAAGTCAGTAGGCCTAAGGCAATCTTGGTCTTCTTTTCTTTCTTCGATCACAAAACCTTTTCTGGACGAAGAAAGATTTTCTAAAATTAGATTAGGATGATCCGCGATCTCTATCTGCTCCGGGGTCTCGCCTGTTTTCCAAACTAAGGTCTCATTTGGGACTTCTTCTTTAATTTCTAATAGAGAATAATTTTTTTCACCATTTACTCTGAGTCTATAAACGCCTGGAGAAAGTAGAAGTTTAGAATTATATGTTTCTCCCGAATCCAAATATTTTTGGAATCTGATATGGCTTTTGGTTGCAGGCTCTGCAGCGCAGAACATTCTCTTTTGCACTTCTCGAATAGAAGGATGTACGTGGAAAGTGATCTCGATCGAATTTAACTGATTTGCTTCGAATTGTATCTCGCAGACTTCGCAGGTATCTTTTGTAGGAAGATCTCCTAAATGTTGTGCTTCAGTTCTGACTCCTCTACAATGTGGGCATACCACATCCCAGCTCATTGTGAATAATCCCAATCTGCATCCGTGTAAAAATACGAGCAGCAATTCTTTTTCGGAAATTTTCCAAGCCTTGGATAATGCTTTGATACGTATCCGATAAAGATCGGATTCATCTGCGTCCAAAATATAATTTAAAACTTTATCAACTAGTTCTCTGGGTTGGCCTTCTCTGATATATCCAACTCTAATCTGTTGCATTCTCGCAGGAAAGACAGGATTTTTTTCTGATCTTGTTTCTTTGATTATGCTTAACGCGCTTGGTCCCAACCAACTATAAGATCTCGTTTTGATTACATCTTCTACTACGCCTTTTAGGCCTTTAATATATGCTTTTTCAAGTTGGACCATTCCGATCTTTAAGAGAGTTTTTCCGAGCCAACCTTTAGGGATCCAACCGAAGTAAACGAATAGTCTTGTGGAATCTTCTCCTAATGGATAAACAAGATATCTAACTCTTACATAGTGAGCGAACCCTTTGGAATAGATACGTGCATTATTGAGTTGTTTGCAGTATTCCCACTCCCAGGGAACTTCTTCCCATTCGGAAGGGATGCCTGCATTTTTGGACTTTCCGAAAAGGCGTCCGTTGATCTCCTGAAATTTCATCTCAGGAATATCTATCCTTTTATTAAAAGAAGAAGTGTCTATGAGCCAAGGCCATACTTCTTGGGGAGAGACATCTAGATCGAATTTCCAAAGTTTTTCAATTGGCTCTCCTAAAGAGGTCCATTTTTCCTCCCATGGAAATTTTTCTAAATAGGTCTGAAGGTCCAAGGTATTCGGATCCAACATGTCAGTATAATCGATGGGATCAATCGTTTGCATCGGCTTCTCCAGAGAGGTTGATGGGATAATAGAAAAAAATTCCCACCTCTCTTAGATTATCTTTTCGGCAGTTTTGCAAAAAGAAAAGTGGAATAACCTTATGGGTAAAGATTTCATTTTTTCCAAATTCGGAGCCAAATTTCGTAACCAAACAGGGATCGGCCAATTGATGGAGGACCTTGGCAATCTTGCTCCCGGGGTCTCCATGTTGGGTGGTGGAAGCCCTTCTTTAATCCCGGAAGTGGAAGAAGTTTGGAGAAAGATCTTAAGCAAATTCTCTGAGTCAGGTGCATGGGATTCCATATTGGGAAAGTATGAAACTCCCACAGGCAAAGAGGAAACTTTAGAAACACTTGCTTCTTTATTAAGTTCCGAAACCGGAAACTCTATTTCCAAAGATCAGATTGCGATCACTAACGGTTCCCAAAACGCATTTTATCTTTTACTAAATTTCTATTCCGGAAGATTTGAAGACGGAAGTTTCAAAAAAATATTCTTACCGATTTTACCGGAATACATTGGCTACTTGGATCAACCGATTGATCCGGATTCATTTTCTTATTCTTTAGGCAAAGAAGTTGCTACTTCAGAAGATGGATTTCGTTACGAGTTGGATCCTTCTTCTTTTGATAGTGTAAAAGAAGATCTAGGATGTGTGGTTTTGTCCCGACCTACAAATCCAACCGGAAGAGTTGCGAAGAAAGAAGAATTAGAACAGATACTTAAGTTTGCGAGAAGTAGAAATATTCCATTCTTATTAGATAACGCATATGGATTTCCTTTTCCAGGGATCGTTTTTTCGGATGAAAAATTATTTCATTCGGAAGGAATGATCCAAAGTTTCAGTTTTTCTAAAATAGGTTTGCCTGGTGTCAGAACAGGTTTTGTTTTAGGAGATCCTGAAATTATAAAAGCATTAAATAAAGCGAATGCAGTTCTGAACTTGGCCGGAGGAAATTTAGGCCAATACATTGCTTTGGAATTCGTAAGATCGGGAGAATGGCTTAAACTTTCTCGAGACATAGTAAAACCTTACTATCTCAAAAAAAGGGAACTTGCTATTTCATCCATCCGTAAAGAATGGAACGGCAAGTTGAATTATAAGATCCATGAAAGCGAAGGAGCCTTCTTTCTTTGGGTCAAATTTACGGGACTTCGCAAAAAAATTTCTGAAATATATCCCCTAATGAAAGAAAAAGGGGTCATTATAGTCCCAGGTAAATATTTCTTTCCGGTTACTAAAAGTGGAGATAATTACGGTGAGGATTCTGTCCGTATTAGTTTTGCCAGAGAAGATTCGGAAATCCAAGAAGGAATACGAAAAATAGGCGAAATTCTAAGTACTAATACGGATTAATTCGATCTAATTTCAGCCAATACTGAGCGGAATAAAATTGTTTCATTCTCCCTTTCTTTTATAGATCTTGGTTGGAAGGAAACGATAGAAAATTTCCTTACTCGGATTGTTGTTCCGATACGGTGCAAAACATGGAAACCTTGGAGCAGGAAATATCCTTTGAGGAGCTAGCTTCCAGTCAAAACAAGGCCCCCGATCTGGAGGCCCTGGCACCGGATTACATCTTCTTAAACGATGGAGCCGTTGGACTTTCTGCTACCGCTCGTTGCATTCTGGACGAGCTTCGCGACTGGCATAAAAAGACCGAAAAACACGGCTCTAAAAGTGTTCATCCTTCGTACCTTCTCACCCTGGACAAGCTAGGGGAACTTCTAAACAAATACAGGAACCTAAGCGAGCAAGCAAAGTCCCCACCTTCCGTCGATATGGCTCTTCGCCAATTGATGGATATCGAAAAGAAAGGAAGAAACAAATCCGCTTTGATCTACCCATTCTTGGTCCGAAACGGGAACAAGGTTATAGCTCGGATCTCAATCGCTTCTCCACAAAAAGAAGCTAAGACCGACGTTACTCCTTTTAGAAAGGCATGTTTTTCTTTTTCGGAAGAAACGATAGATCTTATCTTAAATAATAGAGCAAAGAAGCCGAGAGCTTTGGAAGAAGATCGTCCGGGTGCAATGCTTCTTCATAAAAACAAAAGCGGACAGATTTGGTTATATCCTAAACTTGCTTCCTTACAATCGGAGATGGCAAGTCTTCTCAGAAGAGGCTTCCAACCTTATAGTTATATTCCGATGAATGATTTCCTTGCCGACTTTGCAAATTACGCAAAGAACAAAGGTGCGGTAGTAGAGATCCTTCCGGATTATCATTTGATCTTGGATGATCTTCAACTCAATCCGGATGGGACTTATGTAAACCAACCGGAAGTGATCGCGCATTATAGAGCTCAAAGTGATGCTCTAGAGGTATTCGCTCTTACTTATCTCAAGCAACTTGCAGAAAGAGCAGGATATAATTTGTTCAAAGCTCGGATCCAGGACTTTGAGACTTTTCATGGAAATGCTGAGCCTGGTAAAAAACAAAACAGCGAAAAGATAGAAGCACTCATTCAACTTGTAGAAGATTTTCCTTTCGATAAAGAAAAAGATGATCTAGGAAAAAGAGTCGCTGAGACCTGCCAACAATCCGTTCGAGTTATCCGAAAACTGATTCAAGAAAAAGCTCTATTGAGTGAGCGAAAGATTGAAGGCGCATTCAAAAGTTTGAAGAACCGTCTGGATATACAGGCAAAGGAACATTCTCAAAACAATCTTACTCTTTATAGATTCATACCTGAAAAACGTCTGGATGCAGTGGGCATCACTGATCCTGAACTTGTTTCCAAATATACGAATGAGATCGTTGCAGATCTAAAAACCAAATTCGGTTTGAAAGAAACCAAAAGAGAAGATGGGACTACCGAAGTATATGTGGTCGACCCAGGATACATGGCGGCGGTTTTGCATAAGTTAACTGCTGACGCCAAAGTAAGCCCAGCTGCCGAAAAAGAACTTACGATAGCGAAAGAGATCCATGCATCCTTAGTTAGTTCCAAGAATCCTGCTTTGAATTCTATGCTCAAAGCGGATTACATAGTAAAACTGCAACAAGACGCCGCTCTCATGGAAAGAGAAGTAGAAGATCGCCAGAAGAGCGAGGCACTCGCTAAGAAGGTAAATCTTTCCATGGGGCTATTGGGTTTTGTAGGGACAATGCTCTTCTTCCTAATCGCGAGTGTTCATTTTAATGCAGCAGGCGTGATCTTGGTCGGACTTCCTGTCGCTCTTGTGATCGGTGGACTACTTGCAGTATTCTTTAGAGATAAAGAAAAATCCGATATTGGTCCAGGTGGAGTTCCTAAGTCTTCCGGCGGCGGGGGATTTGCTGCGAGTTATTCCGGAATTTCAACGGTTAGCGATTATTATCCTAGCAGTGACGACGACGATGCAGACGAACATTTTGGAAAGGCAGAAAGCCCTAAAGAAAAGAAAGTAAGTTTGATAGCAAAAGGCGCAGAACGTTTTGTATTCCCGAATAGATTCACTAAGATCCAGGATAAGATCCACGATTCTAAATCAATGCGCAAAAAGATCTGGGACAATATAGATAATATCCGCCAATCAGTAGCTCATCTTAGAACTGAATCAGACGATGATAAAGTAGCATCCACAGTTGAATACGCACTTCTTCAAAACTCAGCTACAATCGCGATACCGGATGAAATTGTTCCGGTCGGAATGCCAAGCACAATCATTCTAAGCCATACCGACTTAAAAGCTCCTTTAATCAGAGATCAAATTTCTGAGTTCTTAAGGAACGAAGCCCAAAAGAAAAAATACGATAAAAAACTCGTTAAATATTATACTTTCTTAATTAATACGATAGAAGTAGAATATTATAAATATCTTCCTAGCCGTAAAAAGAAATAGGAAAATCCTATGCCCGAACTTCCGGATCTGGTAGTCATTCGAGAACGTCTTTTAAAAGAACTTCCAGGTGAAATAATCCAAGAGATAGAGATCTTAGATCCTCTTGTTGTTCGTAACCTAAGCGGCGGAAAATCGGAAACTTCGTTTATTGGTTCTACTTTCGAAACATTGGAGAGAACCGGACCTTTTCTGAATTTTAAATTCGGTCCCAGAAATATTATCATCCATCCGATGCTTGCCGGTCGTTTCTCCTTAGATCCAAAATATAAAAAGAAGGATCTCGCAGTTCGGATCAAATTCCAAAATAAGATCCTGAACTATGCAGACGACGTTCATATGGGAAAGGTATATTTTACGGAACCTGAATACTTCTCCCAAATCCCAAAGTTTTCTGATCAAGGAGTTGATCTTCTTTCCGAAAACTTTACCCAAGAAGAATTTTTAAAAAGAATGGAGAAGAATCGACAGCAAACCCGTGTTTTTCTTATGGACCAGACTAAACTCAGTGCTATCGGAAATGCATACGCAGACGAGATTCTTTTCAATTCTAAGATCCATCCCAAAACTCCTTGTAACAAACTTTCGGAAGAAGAGAAGATCCAACTCTATCATAGCATCAAATCCGTCTTAAACGACTCTATAGATTATATCCGCAAAAAACAGGCTCCTCTGGATTTTAAGGTTCGAGAGCATGTGAAAGTCAGGAATCGGAAGAATGAACCATGTCCACGTTGTGGAACCACGATCCGCAGAGCGAATGTTTTGGGTCACGATTCCTTCTTCTGTCCCAATTGCCAGAGAGTGCCCGGAGAACAGTTCATAGATTGGAACAAAACCCTCTGAACCTAAAATAAATCGCGCTTGACAGTACAAGCAAATTTTTCAGACTGTCCTTAGATTCTCGGTGATTATAGAGAGAGGGCCACACCCGTTCCCATCCCGAACACGGAAGTTAAGCCTCTCATCGCTGATGGTACTGCATGGTTCGCTGTGTGGGAGAGTAGGACGTTGCCGGGTTGCCATTATTTATTCCATTATATTTAATAGTAATAATCCGTTAAAAGAAACGGATTGACCCTTGGTTCTCCGGAAAAAATGTAAACCGGTAAGACCGAGCTAGGGTCTTAAAACGCAATCTTAGAGAATACAGGGAACCATATGAGAAGAACATACCAACCCAGCCGGATTAAACGTGCCCGTACCCACGGATTCCGCGCCAGAATGGCGACCGCCGGCGGAAGAAAAACCCTTTCCCGCAGAAGAGCTAAAGGCCGTTACAAGTTAACCGTTTCTGACGAAAGAACTGGTAAAAAATTCTAACGAACCCATATAGAAGAGACACTTACATCTAAGAAGGATATCCGGGAACTTTTTGCTTCCGGAAAACGGGTAACCAATCCTCCTCTCACGGTGATTTATCGGGGAAATGGCCTGGAACAAAACAGGTTTTTATACTGCCCCGAACGTTCGGTCGGAAAGGCTGTTCGTAGAAACCGGATACGGAGAAGATTAAGAGCCGCCGTGGCCGAAACGGCAGGCTTTTTTCCAAAGGGTTTCGATATCGCGATACTTGCGAAACCGAGCCTATTCGAAAAAGATTATACCGAACTTCTGGCTTGTTTGGGTCTATTAGCTCGTAGATTAAAATGAACCGACTAGCCATCTTTTTGATCCGAATTTATAAACGTTGGATCTCACCTATTCTTCCGCCTTCCTGCAGATTTCATCCTAGCTGTTCCGAATATGCAATGCAGGCTTTCCAAGAATACGATTTCTTGTCGGCGACTTATTTAAGCACAAAACGAATTTTAAAATGTAATCCACTTTTCGCCGCAGGCGAAGACCCTTTACCACCCAACCCTAGAAGGAATTAGGAATGGAAGATAGACAAAACAGACTTTTTCTCGCGTTAATTTTATCCATGGGAGTTTGGTTTTTAGTAACCTATTACTTCAACCCAGAATCAGGAAAACCGAAACTGCAACAGAAGACAGAACAAACTCCTGTTTCTGAAAATAAGGAAAACGTAAAACAGGAAACTAAGGCCGAACCTAAACCTGTCGCAACTGCTACGAATCCTAAGGATGTAAAAACTTTTACATTCAAAACGGAAGCACACGTAGTCGTTCTTTCCAGCTTAGGGGGAAGGATCGAAAAATTCTACATCCGAAACTACAAGGATATAGAAGGAACCGAGATCAATATCACCAGAGCGGACTTCGAAGATATTGAAGTGGAAGGCGAGAAGATCAAGGCGATCGAACTTTCCAGAGGAAAAGGTTTCGACTTCAACTTCTCGCATAAAAAAGAAGATGTAGCCACTTCAGAATGGAATCATCTGAATTTTAAAGCGGAAGAAAACAAAGAAGATCAAAGTATTACATTCACTGCTGCAGAGAAAGGTGTTCTTCTTAAGAAAGTATTTAGATTTTTCCCTCACGAAAATTATTTCAAAACAGAGATTTCTATCACCAACATCGGAAAAGAAAAACTCTATTTTGGAAATCGTGAAAAGCCTGCATACCTGAGAACTTTCGGAAGTTTGGGTCCTATTCCTTTAAACAGAGAGGCAAATCCTCAGGAACTTTCCAAATTCTTCCGTGTGTATAGAATGGATGGAAGCGAGAAAGACTTTGCCGACGGCGGAGACGCTTGGGGATTCTGGGAAGGAATTCGTAACTTCATCTTTGGGCATCCGAACGGAAACGAATTTTATAAAGAAGTTTGGAGCAGCGGAGAAGGTGTGGACTATATCGGTTCCGGTAGCCGTTACTTCTTAGCCGCAACGGACACTTTAAATTATCCTGCAGAAGGAATTCTTTTAGATAACAGAAAGAAAAACGAAACAGGAACTATCTTAGCATATTCTAATATTTCTTTAGAGCCCGGAAAAGAAGAAACTCTAGACTTCGCAAACTATGTTGGAATTAGAGAATGGGATGGGATGTTATTTAGAGATCCTAAATTGGATCCGTTTAAAAATCCTAAGTCTACTTTCGCAGGAATAAGCGCCGACCTGAACAAATCTTTCAACCAAGGTGTGTTCACTCCGATCCGAAACGGTATCGTTTGGTTCTTGCAACAATCTTATAAATACACGATCCCAAGCTACGGTTTCGGTATTCTACTCTTTGCATTGGTATTCAAATTAGTTTTCTATCCTCTGAACCAAAAACAGGCAGAGGCGATGAAGAAGATGAGCGCACTTTCTCCTGAACTTAAAAAGTTAAACGAGAAGTATGCTAACGATCCTGCAAAAAAACAAGAGAAGATGCTGGAGTTATACAAAAAGCATAACATGAATCCACTCTCTCAATTGGGTGGATGTCTTCCGATGCTGATCCAACTTCCTATCTTCTTCGCATTGTATGTTGCGTTTGCGGATACGATCGATCTTTGGAAATCTCCATTCCTTTGGATCTCCGATTTGAGTGAGCCGGATTTTATCTGGACTTCTCCGGCAATTCCTTATCTTTCCGCAACCGGACTTTCTATTAACTTATTGGTATTATTGATGGTCGGAACTCAGTTCCTTTCTATGAAGCTGACTTCAGTGCAGACCGACCCGAACCAAAAAATGATGATGTATTTAATGCCTGTTATGATGGTGTTCTTCCTTTGGAGTATGCCATCCGGACTGACATTGTATTGGACTGTGACTAACATCCTTTCCATTGCTCAACAGTGGGTAACCAATATTCGTAAGAAAGACGAAACCCCTGTAAAAGTGTGAATTCATATATCGAGGATACGATATGGAAAACTATATTTTCGAAGCCGAAGGAAAAACAAAAGCCGAGGCTGAAGAGATCGCGTTAGAAACCTTAAGATTAGAACCCGGAGACATTCGTTTCGAAACTGTCGAATCCGGTAAGTCTGGATTTTTAGGTTTAACACAAAAAAAACCGGCAGTAGTTCGAGCATTCGTTTCGAACTTTGATATTCCGGCTGAAAAGATCATCCATGGAGTAGTGCTTACACTTCTCCGCAAGATGGGAGTAGAAGCGGAAGTAGTCGGAATGGGAGACGTGGATGGAAAGATCTATATAGAACTTACCAGCCGCGAATCCGGACTGATTATCGGAAAGAGAGGAGCTACTTTGGATGCTCTTCAATTTTTGGTAAACTTGATGGTGGATTCTAAGATCCGTCACGGTCGTAAGATCGTTCTGGATACCGAATCTTACAGAGACAAAAGAGAGTTGTCCTTGATCAGATTGAGCAAGTCAGTAGCTTCTTCTGTAGCAAAATCTGGTAAGTCCAAATTACTTGAGCCAATGAATCCTTTCGAAAGAAGGATTGTTCACATGGCTCTGCAAGAGAACGAAAAAGTTTTCACCAGATCGGAAGGAAATGGAACTTATAAAAAAGTTCGCATCATTCCGATGAAGGACAAACACAAGTACAAAGACGTCGTCGAAAAAAGTCCAAACGGGGACTTACTCGAGGAAGTAAACGACTACTGATCAGTCGTGGCTGATACGATAGCGGCTATCTCCACAGCTTCCGGGGCGGGTGCCATTGGCATTCTTCGGTTATCCGGACCGGAAGCACTTCCTATCGCCTATAGGCATTTATCTTTTTTTGAGGGAGCCTTTCCTCTTTCTTCTATCAAACCTCGTAACGCATATACATGTCGTTTTGTAGATGGGGAGAAAAAATTAGACCAAGTAGTTTTTATCTATTTCGCAGGACCGAATTCTTTTACTGGAGAAGATCTATGTGAGATACATACTCACGGAAATCCGATCTTACTTAGGGAAGCCTTAGAGTGTTTGTTTCGTTCCGGAGCAAGACCGGCTAAACAAGGCGAGTTTACTAAAAGAGCATTCATAAACGGTAAAATAGATTTAAACGAAGCGGAAGCTATCGGAAGAATTATAGGCGCCCGTTCCAGATTTGAATTGGAGCTGGCCCAAAAAAACGCATTCGGAGAAATTTCCAGACTCGCTTCGAATTTAAGAAGCCAGCTGATCTCACTCAAAGCGGAATGCGAAGCGGAGATCGATTTCTCTACAGAAGATCTTACTTTCGAATCCTTAGAAGAAAGAAAAAAAAGAATTCGTTCTATTTCGGATATTTGTTCCAACCTTCTAAAGAGATCCAGCGAGACTGAAACTCTTTTGGAAAGAAGTAGAGTCGTATTGTATGGAGAACCGAATACAGGTAAGTCTAGTTTGATGAACCTGATCTTAGGAAGAGATCGTTCTATTATCTCGGAAATTCCCGGAACAACTCGAGATTATATTAGTGAGGACTTTTTACTTTCTGGAGTTCCTATTCGACTTATAGATACCGCAGGTGTCAGAGAAACTAGAGATAAGATCGAGAAGATGGGAATTGAAAGAAGTGAGAAAGAATTCTCCCAAGCAGACGTAAGACTTTTCGTGATAGATGTCTCTCAAAAGAACGATTGGAACAAATTTGCAGAAGAGAACAGATCTAAGCTGGAAGGCGCAATAGTAGCGGCAAATAAATCGGATATAAGGGACCCAAGCTGGGATCCTCAATATATCTTAAAGAAAAATTACCCTGGAACAGTCTTAGTCGAAGTTTCCTGCAAATCTAGACAAGGTCTGGATACTCTGGTCTCCGAAGTTTCTGTTAAACTACAAGGTTTAGAAAGTTCAGAAGATTATGTCCTTTTGGAAGAAAGGAACAGATTTCATTTTTCTTCTATCACTCGAAGCCTGGAAAACTGTCTGACTTTAATGGAAGAAGGGGCCCCGGCTGAGATTTACATCAAAGAAATAGATTCCGCATTGGAACAAATCGGAGAAGTAAATGGAAGAGTGGACACGGAAGAAATTTTAGGAAGAATTTTTAGTAAATTCTGCGTTGGGAAATAAGCTCTTTCAGAAATATAATAGAACCTAGGCCCGATTGTCGAAAAATTGGTTTTATCGTTATGAGAGAAAAATCCCTCGAATATCATTCCCTTCATCCAAAGGGTAAAATACAAGTTGTTCCAACAAAGCCGACTAGAGATTCATTCGACTTATCCTTAGCATACTCACCGGGAGTTGCTTATCCTTGTCTGGAAATTAAAGAAAATCCGGATCTGGTGTACGAATACACCAACAAAGGGAATCTGGTTGGAATTATCACTAACGGAACCGCAATCTTAGGTTTGGGAGATATCGGACCTTCCGCAGGAAAACCTGTGATGGAAGGTAAGGCTGTACTTTTCAAAAAATTCGCAGGGATAGACGTTTTTGACATAGAAGTAGACGCCAAAAATCCGGATGATTTTATCAAAGCAGTCAAAATGCTCGAGCCTACTTTCGGTGGGATCAACCTAGAAGATATCAAGGCTCCCGAAAGTTTTTATATAGAAGAAGAACTCATCAAAGCAATGAATATCCCTGTTTTCCATGACGACCAACATGGAACTGCGATCATTACTGTTGCCGGATTATTGAATGCGTTCGAGATTAACAAAAAACGTCCGAGCGATGTGAAGATGGTTGTTTGTGGTGCGGGGGCTGCCGGCATTGCGATCACTGAATTAGTCCAACATATCGGTATTCGAAAAGAACATATCTTCTTGGTGGATACAAAAGGTGTGATCCACACTGAAAGAACCGATCTAAATTCTACCAAACAAAAATACGCTCAGAAGACAAGCGCCCGAACTCTCGCGGACGTTATGCAGGATGCGGATATTTTTGTGGGAGTTTCGGCAGCAAATATGGTGACAGAAGACATGGTAAAATCCATGTCTCCGAACGCAGTCATCTTTGCTTTGGCAAATCCGGATCCTGAAATTCCATACTCAGTCGCTAAAAAGGTTCGTCCTGATATCATTATGGGAACCGGAAGAAGCGATATGCCGAACCAGGTGAATAACGTATTAGGTTTCCCATTCATTTTCAGAGGGGCCTTAGACGTAAGAGCAAAACATATCACCTTAGAAATGAAATTGGCCGCTGCTAGAGCTTTGTCGGAACTCGCTAGGATGGAAGTTCCGGATGCGGTCAGCCTTGCTTATGGTGGAGAAAAATTCGTATTCGGTCCTGATTATCTGATCCCGAAACCTTTTGATCAAAGGGTATTGTATCATGTAGCTCCGGCAGTTGCGGAAGCAGCAGTCCAAAGTGGAACTGCGAGAAGACCATATCCTGGGCGAGAAAATTACATTTCTTTCCTAGAAGGTTTGATGAGGTCCTAACACCTCTTTCCGGAAACTTTGGAATTTGGCGTCTAAACCCTTAGAACTTGCTCAAGAAAGCATGTATTTGTTTCCGAAAATATTAATACTAGCTCGGCTCTAACAAAAAGCCAAATCAAGATCGGAGCAAAAGGGAAGAATTTATGCCCGAAATGGAAAGTAATTCCACGCCCCCGGCTTCGAATTCGCTCTCGGAAGATGGCGTCATTCCGGTAGATCGTATCGATCTGATCCCGGAAGAGGAACTTCGTAACCTTCTTCTCCAAACAACTCCTAAAGCGATGAGGGATTTGGATATGATCGAGAAGGGAGTGGAGAACTTCTTTCTATTCAATTATTCTCCCTTTGCTCTCGCAAAATTCGAACAGTTACAATTTTTAAAACCTTCAGATCTAAAATACTTCGAAGATAAAAACGGATTCGTTCTATACCAATATCTATTCGTTTCAGAAGATACAAAAGAATTAGGATTGGCTAATGTTGCCATCCGTCCCGCTTCCAGAAAGGCTGACCAGATCCAAAAGATCAAGTCCGCTTGTTTGGCTCAATCGACGAGCGCGTTTTTACAATTCATTATCCGAAGAGATATAAATCTTGCGGATAGAAGGTCTGCTGGAGAGTTAAGAGACTGGGTTATACGACAATACCTGAACACTGATGAAAAAGGAAATCTTTTGGATTTCCAAGATCCTAGAAATCTTCCTTACTCAATGAGAAATGTTAAAACTCTTTCGGTGGAATCTTTTCTACAAAGGAATTTCAAGATCAGAGAAGATATACTGACTTCTTTAATTTCTCTTTTGAGTAAAAAGCCGAATGAGATTATTGCCTTCTTATCGCAGATCAAAGCGGTCCCGGACGCGTTACTTGCTTTAGAGAAAAGAGGAAATCGTCCTCCTTTATTAAGATTACATTTAGAATTTCATGTCATCCAACCTTCTTTGGAAGAACTTGTGGGTGAAACATCTTTAGATACTAAAAAACCGAATGCAAATGAAGAGACCGAGTTAGAGATCATTTTCGAACTATTCATCGGTTTATCTAGGAAGATCTTAATGTCACTTCTTCCTGGTGAACAATCTGGATGGATCAAAGCTTCCGGCATGGAGCAAGGTCCGGATTATCTAAGAGAATTATCCAAACACCCTGCATTTACTTCCGGAAAAACCTGGGAAGGTTCGGATATATTCTTACAAGCTTTTGAAGTGCTCTTAAGTTCCATGGATTCTCTTTCTAGTTTGAGAAAAGAGTCCCTGATCAATTTAGCCTTTAGTGATATAGTTATTCGGATTAGAGAATCCAAAGAGCCTCTTGTTGTGGACTTAGGTGCTTTAAAGATCAAAGACTCATCTATCCAAGCTGCAGGTCTTACTAAAACTGAAGTTTTGGATCAGGTGCTAGAGAGATTCAAAACAAGAAATGATATTCTCACCAGAGAAAAAGTGACAGGCGCAGGTCCAGGGATCGTAGCACTTGCTCTTGAAAATGTGGTTTCTTCTTTTTTAAATAATAAGGAAAGAAGGACCTCTATTCATGCTTTGATCCGTAAGAACGGACAACTAAAAGGAATTTATGCTTTTCTAAAGGATGTTGTGGAAGGTGTGGACTCCGATCTCGTGATAGACGAGCAGATCCGTCTTTCTAAGGCCATAGCAGACTGGGAAAAAGAGACCGAAAAACAAAGACTGAAAGCGATCCAAGACTCCAAATCTATCTTGGTAAAACTTTTGGAATGGATACTTGGTTTGTTTGGAGTAAATCTTTCTCCTTCTCCTAAAAAAGACATAGAGCCTGCTGACGAGTTCCAGCCTTCCAAACAAAGTAAGAAGTCTGCAAGCAACGGACCTTCTGCAGAGCCTGAAAAGGAAGCTCCTAAAAAGAAAAAGTCTTTGGGAGTATTAGTTGGTCCTAAGGAAAAATCCACTTTGATCCCTGCAAAGGTCCAGAAAGCGATAGATTACGTGGACCGTAAAAATAACGGAATTATCTGGCTGGATGAAGTAGTGAATGCTACTTCTTCTCCGGAATTCGGAAAAGACAAAGTAGCCGACCTTATGTATTATGACCAGAAGCGGAGATATATCGAGATTCGCTCCATGAATTCTATCCGGCATGTATTTATCCGGAAAGAGTTGGAATCCGATTCCGCCTGGTTGGATTCTACCTTGGAATATTTGGAGAATGTCACCGCCAAAAAACCGGAGTTTGCAGCCTTAGCGGATACTCTTCGCAAATTCCGAGACGAGTGATCGACCCCAAGTTCTGATTAGGACATTCGTTCCGATCCCGGAAAATCCAACCCGATCAATTCATTACTATTGAACGGAGGATTCATGAAAACTAGAATCGAAACCGACTCCATGGGAGAAATCCAGGTAGACGATTCCAAATATTGGGGTGCTCAAACCGAAAGATCTCTTCATCACTTTCATATCGGGAACGATCGTTTCCCAAGGGAAATGATCCGTGCTCTTGGAGTTCTTAAAAAATCAGCAGCAATCGTAAACGCTCAGCTTGGTCTTTTGACAGATGAGAAAAAAAATCTGATCGTTCAAGCGGCAGACGAAGTGATCTCCGGAAAATTGGACGAACATTTTCCTCTAAGCGTTTGGCAAACAGGTTCCGGAACCCAAACCAATATGAACTCCAACGAAGTGATCTCCAATCGTGCGATTGAGATTGCAGGCGGAGTAAAAGGTTCTAAAAAGCCGATCCATCCGAATGACGATGTGAATAAGGCCCAATCCTCTAATGATACTTTTCCAACAGCTATGCATATCGCCGCTGCGGAACAATTAGTGAATAAACTTCTACCTGCGTTAGAACAACTGAAGAATACTCTAAAGAAGAAGTCTGATGAGTTTAAAGATATCATCAAGATCGGAAGAACTCACTTACAGGATGCGACTCCTTTAACTCTTGGCCAAGAATTCTCCGGTTATGTAAAACAGCTAGAATACAATATTGAAAGAGTGAAGTCCGTTCTTCCTTCCGTATACAGATTAGCGTTAGGTGGAACTGCAGTAGGAACTGGATTAAACACTCATCCAGAGTTTGCTATAAAAGCTGCGGCTCAGATCTCTAAAGAAACAGGACTTCCATTTACTTCTGCGGAGAATAAATTCGAAGCATTGGCTGCTCACGATTCTTTGGTTGAGACTCACGGAGTTCTGAAAACAATCGCTGCTTCTTTTATGAAGATCGCAAATGACGTGAGATGGTTATCTTCCGGACCTAGATGCGGAATTGGTGAGATCTCTATTCCGGAGAATGAGCCGGGCTCTTCTATCATGCCTGGAAAAGTAAATCCTACTCAGTCAGAACAAATGACCATGGTTGCTTCTCAAGTGATCGCGAATGATGTTGCAGTGAATATTGGTGGTGCTTCTGGAAACTTCGAGTTGAACGTTTTCAAACCGCTGATCATTCATAATGTTCTGAACTCTATTCGTTTATTAGCGGACTCTGCAGTTTCTTTCGAAGAACATTGTGCGCGAGGGATCGAGCCTAATAAGGAAAATATCAAAGAACATTTGAAGAATAGTTTGATGCTTGTGACTGCGTTAAACCCGCATATCGGTTATGATAACGCGGCTAAGATCGCAAAGAATGCGCACAAGAAAGGAACTAGTCTGAAAGAATCCGGCATTGAACTTGGTTTATTGACGTCCGAACAATTCGACCAATGGGTTCTTCCTGAAAAAATGATCTCTCCGAGTGTGGATTGATCCAATCTGAAAGATCTAAAACCTAATTAGGTATAAAAAAAGGCAGTGTGAAAACACTGCCTTTTTAATTCGGATCGAAACCCTACAGATTATTGTTGCGGAGTTGCTTGAACAAACTTGAAGGTTAC